>JBMCLC010000235.1:0-4052 GCA_048614715.1 Oceanidesulfovibrio sp. | reverse complement strand
CGAAGTTCAAACGACAGTATCCGGACGTCAACCTTTCCCTCGCCCTTGGCGACACTCTGGAAATCATTCAGCGCGTCGCGTCCGGCGACCTTCAGCTTGGTGTGGTTGGCGCAGAAGAGAACGTGACCGACCTCGCCTTTGTGCCGCTTCTTGAGGATGAGCTCGTGTTCATCGTCGCTCCGGATCTGGTTGGCCGGAATCACCAGTGCGACTACAACGCGCTTAAGAAACTCCCCTGGATCATGCGCGAACCCGGCTCCGGAACGCGCAAGGCGTTCGAAGGCTCTCTGGGGCGCCACGGCGGCAAGATCAGCGATTTTAATGTGGTGCTGACCGTGGAGGGCACCCAGGCCGTGCTTTCCAGCGTGAAAGCCGGAGTCGGCATGTCCATAGTGTCGAAGCTCGCCGCCGATTCGCTTATCAGCTCCGGCGAGGTTGTGCAGGTCGTTTGTCCGGAGCTCGAAGAAATCCGGCGGCATTTTTATTGCGTGTACCACGAGCGACGCCATTATTTCCCGGCCGTCCGCTATTTCATGGCTTTCCTCAAGGAGGAGTGCAGCCAGGAGGCGGAGTTGGCCGGAGAAGACAGCGCCGCGGCCTGATCATCTACAATATCTGGACCAGCGTATGTCCGACAGGAACAATGTGCCCCTCGCCGAAAGCGTTTCGGCGGCGGGTTGAGCATCGAAGATACCTCCGGGGGACCTGGAGGAGGTTCTTGCCGAGATCGTCGGCGAAGACGACGATCGCGTTATACTCGGCTCTGCGGGGAACGAGGACGCTGCCGTGTTGCGTTTTCCCCCGGGCAAGGCGCTTGTCCAGACCGTGGACTTCTTCACGCCCATTGTGAACGATCCCTACAATTTCGGCCGTATCGCCGCGGCCAATGCCCTGTCCGATGTCTACGCCATGGGCGGCGAGCCGTACTCGGTCATGAACATCGTCTGTTTCCCCATAAAGACGATGGACAAATCAGTTCTCAAGCGTATTCTCAAAGGCGGCTACGATACGATCCGCGAGGCCGGCGCCGTGCTGGCCGGCGGCCACAGCGTGGAGGACCACGAGGTCAAATACGGCCTTGCCGTTTCCGGGACTATCGACCCGGACCGCTACGCTTCCAACAAGGGTCTGGCTCCGGGCGACCTGCTCGTGCTCACCAAGCCGTTGGGCATGGGCGTGCTGGCCACGGCCGTCAAGGCGCGGTGGCAGGGCCAGGATGTATTTGAAGATCTGCTCGTGCGCTGGGCCGGCCGGCTGAACGACAAGGCTGCGCTGGTCATCCGCGCCCTGGACCTCGCAGCCGCCACGGACGTAACAGGCTTTGGCCTGGGCGGCCATCTTTTGGAGATGGCTGACGCTTCAAGCATGGACGTGGAGCTCTGGCTCGACGCCGTGCCCTTTATCGACGAGTCCCTGGAGCTCGGCTCCCTGGGGCTTATTCCCGCCGGCTCCTATGCGAACAAGGACTTCTGCCTGAAGGCAGTGGATCTCGCAGATGGCGTCGGCGAGGATGCCGACAGCATGCTGCGTGTGGACCTCGTGTTTGATGCGCAGACATCCGGCGGCCTTTTGTTGGCCGTGCCGGAAGCACGCCTGGGCGAGGCTCGCGCCATGCTCGAATCGAGCGGCGATCTTGCCGCGGTGGTTGGCCGGGTCGTTGGCCCGGGTGATGGCCGCCTCCGCATCCTCCCTTCTCTGTAACCCTCTTCAACAACTGGTTTTTTATGAGCAAGGATTCGAAAAACAATCCCGAAGTGCGTAATGTGGCCATTATCGCCCACGTCGACCACGGCAAAACCACACTGGTTGACGCCATGTTTCGTCAGGCCGGCGTATTCCGCGAAGGCCAGGAAGTGGACGAACGCGTCATGGACCGTCTGGACCTCGAACGCGAACGCGGCATCACCATCGCGGCCAAGAACTGCGCCGTGCAGTGGGGCGGCGTAAAAATCAACATCATAGATACCCCTGGCCACGCCGACTTCGGTGGCGAAGTGGAGCGTTCGCTTTCCATGGCGGATGGCGCGCTGCTGCTCGTGGACGCTTCGGAAGGACCGTTGCCGCAGACTCGTTTCGTACTCGGCAAGACCCTGGAGGCCGGTCTGCCCGTGATCGTGGTGGTCAACAAGATAGACCGCGCCGACGCCCGCGTGGACGAAGTGCTCGACGAAGTCTACGACCTCTTTATCGATCTCGACGCGGATGAAGAGCAGCTCGAGTTCCCGGTGCTCTACGCCGTGGGCCGCGAGGGCAGGGCGGCGTTGGACAAGAATGGCGGCTCGGATCTTACGCCGCTTTTTGAAACGCTGCTGGAAACCGTGCCGGCTCCCACCGCCGATCCGGATGCGCCCTTCACCATGCTCGTTTCCGACCTTTCGTACTCCGACTATCTCGGTCGGCTGGCCATCGGCAAGGTCCGGGAGGGCAGGGCCCGCACGCAGCAGGGTCTCGTGCGCATAGGCTCCAGCGGTGAGCAGAAGACGCTCAAGGTCTCCAAGCTGCAAACCTTCGAAGGACTCGCGGTGGTGGAAACGAAGGAGGCCATTCCCGGCGACATCATCGTGCTCTCCGGCGTGGAGGATGTGAAGATCGGCGATACCATTTGCGATCCCGAGAGGACGCAGCCGCTCTCACGCATCACCGTGGAAGAGCCCACTGTTTCCATGCGTTTCGCCGTGAACACCTCGCCCCTTGCCGGCCGGGAAGGTGACAAGCTCCAGTCCCGCGTTATCCGGGAACGTCTGCTGCGCGAGACGCTCTCCAATGTGGCTATCCGAGTGGAGGAAACGGACGAGAAGGACGCCTTTCTCGTCAAAGGCCGCGGCGAGTTCCAGATGGCCATCCTTATAGAGACCATGCGGCGCGAGGGCTTTGAGGTCTGCGTGGGACGTCCCCAGGTCATCATGCGCGAGGAGGGCGGCGACCGTCTCGAGCCGATCGAGCATCTCTATGTGGACTGCGACGAAGACTTCCTGGGCGTGGTCACGGAGAAGCTCGCCGGCCGCAAAGGGCGGATGACCAATCTGGTGAACAAGGGTAAGGGCCGCGTTCGCCTGGAGTTCTCCATCCCCTCGCGCGGGCTCATCGGCTATCGTGACGAGTTCCTTACGGACACCAAGGGCACCGGGATCATGAACTCCTACCTGCTGGGTTACGAGGAGTATCGGGGCGACATCTTGTCGCGCTACACCGGGTCCATCGTCAGCGACAGAGCCGGGATGGCGGTTGCCTATGCGCTCTTCAACCTGGAGCCGCGAGGCGAGCTGTTCGTGGAGCCCAACGACCCTGTTTACGAAGGCATGATCGTGGGCGAACATAATCGCGACAACGATATCGACGTGAATCCCACCAAGGAAAAGAAGCTCACCAATATGCGCGCTTCGGGCAAGGACGAGAACGTGGTGCTCACGCCGGTGCGGCCCATGACTCTGGAGCGGGCCATCCACTTCATCCGCGAGGACGAGTACGTGGAGATCACCCCGAAGTCCATCCGCCTGCGCAAGAAGGTGCTGTCTTCCAAGGACCGCCACGTGCTGGCCGGCAGAAAGAAGAAAGCAGCGCAGGAAGCGTGATTCCATTAGAGAGTTTCCTCTTGAAATGAGGGGAGATGCGTGCCATTGCCCAATGGCATGAATATGACCACTGCAATCAATCTCCTCGGCGGGCTCGGGCTGCTGCTGTTGGGCATGAAACTCATGACCGACGGATTCAAGCTCGCCGGGGGGCCTTTGTTGCGCGACCTGCTCTTCAAATGGACGCGGACGCGCTTGCGCGGGCTTGTTTCCGGCTTCGGCCTCACTGCCGTGGTACAGTCCTCGTCGGCCATCACCGTGGCCGCCATCGGATTCGTCAATGCCGGACTCATGACCATGCCCGAAGCGGTCTGGGTGGTGTACGGCTCCAATGTGGGCACCACCACCACGGCGTGGATTGTCGCGTTCTTCGGTCTCAAGGCCAAAATCAAGACGCTCGCGCTGGTGTTCGTGGCCGTGGGCACCGGTCTGTGGATTTCTGGAACAGTGTCGCGCCGCGCCGCATTGGGCGAGGCGCTT
>JBMCLC010000234.1:0-4052 GCA_048614715.1 Oceanidesulfovibrio sp. | reverse complement strand
GCAAGGCGCCCGCCCCGCCGGACGCCGTGTACCTCTACAATTTCGACGATCCGGACAAGCCCAGCATCGCCATACTGCCGACCGGCCAGGGCCGCGTGCTCAAGGACGAACTCGCCGACGCGATCGAGCGGGTGCGCCAGGAGGTGCCCGCCTCTTTCGAGCGTGAGTCGTATCTGCACCGCCGTCGCGAGCTCCTGGAGTCCTACCAGAAGTCGCGCGAAAAGCTCATGTCCGAGATAGAGACCCAGGCCAGCAAGAAGGGCTTCAATATCGACGTGGACGACGAAGGCGGTGTGACCATCTATCCACTGGTGGAAGGCAAGGTGCTGACTGAAGACGACTACGAGCGCCTGGAGCCCTCGCTACGCAACACGCTGAAAACCCTAGGTGATTCCCTGCTACACGCGGTGAACGACGTGTTGCGGCGGGTAAGCAAGGAGGACCAGGGATTCCGGGAAAAAGAGAACGCCCTGGACCGCGAGTTCGTGGAATCCGTGCTCGCCGACCATTTTGATCCCCTGGCCGAAACGTGGGTCAAACGCTGCCCGGACAGCGGCCTGAACGACCATTTCGACGCCATGCGCAAGGATCTCGTAAAGAATCTGGAGCAGCTCGCCCCGCGCGAGCCTTCGGCCGAGTCCTCGCCCCTGGCCGGCCTTTCCTTTCTCGGGGCCGAGCAGTCCAGCGAGGACCACTTCAGCCGCTACGAGGTCCACGTGTTCGTGGACAACTCCTCCGCCGAGGGCGCGCCCGTCGTGGTGGAGGATCACCCCACCGCGCGCAACCTGCTGGGCTCCATCGAGCGCGAGTCTGAGATGGGCACCCTGGTCACGGACTTCTCCCTCATCAAGGCCGGCGCCCTGCATCGCGCCAACGGCGGCTACCTCATCCTCCACGTGGAGGACGTGCTCCAGTACCAGAGCGCCTGGGAAGGTCTGCTCCGTTCCCTGCGTTCCGGCCTGGCCCGCATCGAGGAGACCGACGAGGGCCAGGACCAGGTGAAGACCAAGAGCCTGGAGCCGGAGCCCATGCCCGTGAACTGCAAGGTGGTGCTCATCGGCGACCACAACGCCTACGAGATGCTCCTTGCCTACGACGACCGCTTCCCCAAGCTCTTCAAGATCAAGGCGCACCTGCAGGAGCACGTCTGGCGCAAGGCTCCGGCAATCAAGGGGTTCGTCAAATCCTTGTCCAGAGTCATAGACGAAGCCAGACTCATGCCCTTTGACCGCGCCGCCCTGGCCGGCCTGGTGGACTATGCCTCCACCCTGGCCGAGGATCAGCGCAAGCTTTCCCTCAAGACGCCCCTGGTGCGCGAGCTCATGCTCGAGGCCAACGCCATGGCCCGCGCCGAGGGCAAGGATGTCGTGGACGTGGAGAGCCTGGCCCGCGCCCGCCGGGCCAAGGACTACCGCGCCAACCTCTATGAAGAGGAGTTCCTGGAGGAGTATGACCGCGAACTCATCAAGGTGGCCACGCGCGGCAGCGCCGTGGGCCGCGTCAACGGCCTGTCCGTCACCTGGTTCGGCGACTATGAGTTCGGCCTGCCGCACCAGATAGCATGCACCGTGGGCGTGGGCGACGAAGGCGTGGTGGACCTGGAGCGCGAGGCCGACCTGGGCGGCCCCATACACACCAAGGCCATGATGATCCTGAAAAGCTATCTCATGGGCCGTTTCGCTCAGAACAAGCCCCTCGTGTTTTCCGGCAGCCTGTGCTTCGAACAATCCTACGCCCGGGTGGAGGGCGATTCCGCCTCCGCCGCCGAGCTCGCCGCCCTGCTCTCCGCCCTTGCCGAGGTGCCCATAAAGCTTTCCTGCGCCTTCACGGGCGCGGTGAGCCAATCCGGCGCCATCCTCGCCGTGGGCGGCGTAACGCGCAAGATCGAAGGATTCTTCCAGGTCTGCAAACGCCGCGGCCTGGACGGCACCCAGGGCGTGCTCATTCCCGAGGACAACCGCGACCATCTCATGCTCGACGACGACGTGGTGGACGCCGTGGACGCCGGCAAGTTCCACATCTGGTCGGTCTCCTCCATCGAGCAGGCCCTGGAACTGCTGACCGACATGCCCGCAGGCAAGAGCTTGAAGAACGGCGGGTTCTCCCCCGGATCGCTCTACGCGCGGGTGGACAAGCGGCTGGCCGAGTTCGCCAGGCTCGCCAGGCAGACCCTGCCCGGAGGTCGCCGCGGCAACTAGAGTCGCGTTCCGAAAACACCTGCTTCATTGCGATGGCGGCCCGCCACGGGCGGGCCGCCGCACGATGCGGCGTCGCGAGCCGCAAACCCTGGTTTTTCGGCGCGCGTTTTTTCCGCAAACCCAGGGTTGAAACACCGTGTCTTTGCGGAGCATCATAGTTTGGGCGAGCATTTCCGGAATATGCATGGCCTTTTCGGCATTCCGCCATTCCCGCCGCATGCGGCGCTGGCGTGTTGTCGTCCCAGCGCTGCCATGCTACATCCGGCCCTACTGTCAGCGAGTATAAGGGTTCTGTATGTCCAAGGCGTGGATCAAGGCTAAGCGGCTCGAGTTCGCCCGCGACGTGCTGCGGGATTTCTGCATTTCCAGCAAGGCGCTGGAGGCGTGCTTCACCTCGTACGAGGATTTCGGCCGGATGGGCTTTCCCGCCCTGCGCGAGTTGACCGGCCAGGAGATGAACAAGGGCCTGCTCTGGCGGCTCAAGGACACGGCGCATCTGTTGTTCCGTCATGGCGAAGAAGGCCTGATGGGCCGGTTTCTGGACTGGGGGCTCGGCTACATCTTCCACGAAACCGTGAAGCTCAAGGAAGACGCCCACCAGCTGGAGAACTACGCGCCCTGGTTTGGCGAGATCGCCGCGTCGCCGCTGGGCGAAGCCGAGCGCGGCCACATGGAGCGCCTCACCGTGGTTCTCGGCCAGACGCGCGAGTCCATCGACAGGGAAATCCGTCGCATCCGCTACATCATGGACGCCTGCCTCGACCTCTTCCCCGTGTGCTACGCCCAGTATGCTGAAAGCCAGCTTCTGGCGCGCTACCTCTTCGATCACCAGGACATCGTGCGCGAGGTCTTCCGCGACAAGTACGACGCCCTCATCCAGGGCATTTACGGCGACGCGCCCGAGAACATGCCCCTGCTCGCGGCCAAGAGCCTGCGCGAGGGCGGCTGGGTGGAGCACGCCTCCCGCGCCCTCTCCGAACTCGAGGCCATCTGCCCGGGTCATCCCGAGCTGCCGGGTGAGCGGGCGCTGCTCTACAAGGGACTGAAGCCTGCCAGGCAAAGGAGGGACGCAGCCGGATGAGCCATTCCGGTCCTCCGGATGAGCCGGCGCTCTTCCGAGACGTCTTTCCCTACGGCGCGGTCGCGCGCACGCCCCTGGACGGCCGGCTGGACCCGCCAGCCCCGGCCGCGCATCCCTATATAGCCGACTCCACGTTCCGCGACGGCCAGCAAGCCGCGCCGCCTTACCGCGTCGAGGCGGTTGTCGCGCTGTTCGACCTGCTCCACCGCCTGGGCGGCGCCTCGGGCCTTATCCGCACCAGCGAGTTCTTCCTGTACACGGAACGCGACCGACGCGCCGCGGCGCTGTGCCAGGAGCGCGGGTACGAGCATCCGCGCGTTGTGCCCTGGATACGCGCCCACCATCAGGACCTCGACCTGGTCAGGGACATGGGCTTTGCCGAGGCCTGCATCCTGCTTTCGGTCTCGGACTACCACATCCATTACAAGCTCGGAAAAGACCGCGCCCGCTACCGCGAGGAAGTCCTGAACTTGGCCGACAAGGCCCTGGCCGCCGGCATCGCGCCCCGCGTGCACCTGGAGGACATAACCCGCGCGGACATCGCCTACTGCACTGCCCTGGCCAGGGACCTGGCCGAACTGGCCGGCCAGGCCGGCCGTCCCCTGGTGGTGCGGCTATGCGACACCCTCGGGCTGGGCGTGCCGTATCCCGGCGCCACACTGCCGCGGTCCGTGCCCCGACTCGTTCGCACTTTCATCGAGGACGCCGGCATACCCGGAGCGAACCTCGAGTTCCACGGCCACAACGACCTCCACAAGGCCTTCATCAACACG
>JBMCLC010000233.1:0-4057 GCA_048614715.1 Oceanidesulfovibrio sp. | reverse complement strand
ATCTGCTCCAGTTCTCCAAGGACAAGAAGCCCGTGGTGGTCTGGAACATGACCCGCCGCTGCAACCTCAAGTGCGTGCATTGCTACGCCAAGGCCCTGGAAGAAGACGGTCGCGACGCCATCTCCACCGAGCAGGGCAAGGAAATAATCTGCGACCTCGCCCAGTTCGGCGCGCCGGTCATGCTCTTCTCCGGCGGCGAGCCCCTGGTCCGCAAGGATCTCACCGAGCTCGCCAGCTTTGCCGTGGAGAAAGGCATGCGCGCGGTCATCTCCACCAACGGCACGCTCATTACCAAGGACAAGGCCCGCGAACTCAAGGACGTCGGTCTCTCCTACGTGGGCATCTCCCTGGACGGCGGCCCCGAGATCCACGACAAATTCCGCGGCGTGTCCGGCTCCTACGACAAGGCCATGCAAGGCATCGAAAACTGCCAGGCCGAGGGCCTCAAGGTTGGCCTGCGCTTCACCATCAACAAGCGCAATGTCCAGGAAGTCCCGCTGCTCTTCGATCTCATCAAGGAGCGCGACATCCCCCGGGTCTGCTTCTACCACCTGGTTTACTCCGGCCGCGGTTCCGAGCTCATCAAGGAGGATCTGAACCACGAGGAGACCCGCGAGGTTGTGGACCTCATCATGGACCGCACCCGCGAGCTGCACGACGCCGGCATGCCCAAGGAAGTACTCACCGTGGACAACCACGCCGACGGCCCCTATGTGTACTTCCGCCTGCTGCGCGAGGACCCCAAGCGCGCCGAGGAGGTCATGGAGCTTCTGTCCTTCAACGAGGGCAACAACTCCGGCCGCGGCATCGGCTGCATCTCCTGGGACGGCCAGGTCCACGCGGACCAGTTCTGGCGCAACCACACCTTCGGCAACGTGCTCGAACGGCCCTTCTCCGAAATCTGGATGGACGAGACCCTGGAGCTTCTGCCCCAGCTCAAGGACAAGCGCGCCCACGTGAAGGGTCGCTGCAGCACCTGTCGGTTCCTGGACATCTGCGGCGGCAACTTCCGCGCCCGCGCCGAGGCCTTCCACGGCGATGTCTGGGCCGAGGACCCCGCCTGCTACCTGACCGACGAGGAAATCAGCCGAGGAGAGTAGCCATGGAGAGCCGATTCCACCGCGGCAGACGGCTCAGACGCACCGCGGCAATCCGCGCCCTGTTCCGGGAAACCAGGCTGACCGCCGACGACCTCGTGCAACCCTACTTTGTGGTGGAGCACGAGAATCCGGACGTGGTCAAACCCATCGGCGCCATGCCCGGGCAGAGCCAACTCGGCCTCGCGGCCCTGGTGGAGACAGTGGGCCGCGCCGTGCAATACGGCCTGAAATCCATCATTCTCTTCGGCATCCCCAAGGAGAAGGACGAGCGCGGCTCCCAGGCCTACGCCGAAGAGGGCATTGTCCAGCAGGCCGTGCGCGAACTCAAGGAGAGCTTCCCCGAACTCGTGGTCATCACCGACGTGTGCCTGTGCGAGTACACCTCCCACGGCCATTGCGGGATCATCCGCCACGGCGATGTGCAGAACGACCCAACCCTGGAGCTGCTGGCCCGCGCCGCCTTGTCCCACGCCCGTGCCGGCGCGGACATCGTGGCCCCGTCCGACATGATGGACGGCCGCGTGGCCGCCATCCGCCAGATGCTCGACAGGGACGGCTACTCCCACATCCCCATCATCTCCTATGCGGTCAAGTACGCCTCGGCGTTCTACGGCCCGTTCCGCGAGGCGGCCGAGTCCACGCCCGCCTTCGGCGACCGCCGCAGCTACCAGATGGATGTGGCCAACGCCCGCGAGGGACTGCGCGAAGCAGCCGCGGACCTGGAGGAAGGCGCGGACGCGCTCATGGTCAAGCCGGCGCTGCCCTATCTGGACGTGCTCCGCGATCTGCGCGAACGGTTCGACTGCCCTCTTTCCGCCTACCAGGTGAGCGGCGAATACTCCATGATCAAGGCCGCCGGCAAGGAAGGCTGGCTCGACCCCATCGCCACAGCACTGGAATCCCTTACCGCCATCAAGCGCGCCGGCTCCGACCTAACCATCAGCTATTTTACCACCGAGCTCCTGGAAAAGGAGCTTATCCCGAGACATTAAGCATGACTCATAATACGACGCATCCGAACCACCCCGGCCAGCAGAGCCCGCACGCCGAAAGGTCCGGCGGACATCCGGGCGAGCGCCCGGCCGGTCATCCCGGCTCCGGCCTGACAGCGCACACCCACGGCAAGGGCGGTCCGCCAGCAACAATCGACGACGAGGGCACGCCGGCCTGCCGGCTCATCGCCTGGGAAGTCACCCGCTCCTGCAACCTGGCCTGCCGCCACTGCCGCGCCGAGGCGCACATGGAGCCCTACCCCGGCGAGCTTTCCACCGAGGAGTGCAAGGCCCTCATCGACACGTTCCACGAGGTGGGCGACCCTATCATCATCTTTACCGGCGGCGAGCCACTGCTGCGCAAGGACATCTTCGAACTCGTATCCTACGCCAACGACAAGGGCTTGCGGTGCGTCATGGCGCCCAACGGCACCCTCATCACTGCCGAGAACGCCAGGCAGATCAAGGAATCGGGCATCCAGCGCTGCTCCATTTCCATCGATGGTCCCAACGCCGCGAGCCACGACCCCTTCCGCGGCGGCGAGGGCGCCTTCGACGCCGCACTTCGCGGCATTCAGCATCTCAAGGACGCGGGGCTCGAATTCCAGATCAACACCACGGTGACCCGCAACAACATGCACAACTTCAAGGAGATATTCCACCTTGCCGAGGATCTCGGCGCCGCCGCGTGGCATATCTTCCTCCTTGTGCCCACGGGCCGCGCCGCCTCCATCCGCGAGGAAGTCATCGGCGCTGAAGAGTACGAGCAGGTGCTCAACTGGTTCTACGACTTCCGCAAGACCACGAACATGCACCTGAAGGCCACGTGCGCCCCGCACTACTACCGCATCATGCGCCAGCGCGCGGCCGAGGAAGGGGTGCCCGTCTCGCGAGAGAACTTCGGCATGGACGCCATGACCCGCGGCTGCCTGGGCGGGACCGGGTTCTGCTTCATCTCCCACACCGGCCAGGTGCAGCCCTGCGGCTACCTGGATCTTGACTGTGGCCAGGTGAAGGAGTCGCCCTTCCCGGAAATCTGGAAGAATTCCATCCCCTTCAAGAAATTCCGCAACCCGGCTGCATATGAAGGCAAGTGCGGTCCCTGCGAGTTCCACCGCGTGTGCGGCGGCTGCCGCGCCAGAGCCCAGACCATGCGCGGCAACTACATGGCCGAGGAGCCGCTATGCTCCTACACGCCCAAGAAGCTGCGCGCCAAGCCCGAGTAGGCGGCCGGCGCCCATCCGCACCGTTTTCTCTGGAAAACACCGCTCTTCATCCCCAGCCCGGAGGCCTTCTCCCATGGACACATACGACAAGATGATTCTCGACCGCATCCAGTCCGGCTTTCCGCTGGCCCCGCGCCCCTATGAGGTCCTCGGCGAGGAGATAGGCCTGACCGAGACTGAAGTGCTCGCCCGCGTTCGCGCGCTCAAAGGCCGCGGTATCATCCGCCGCATCGGCGCGAACTTCCAGTCCAAGAAGCTCGGCTTCCGCTCCACTCTGTGCGCTGCGCACGTGCCAGAGGAGCAGATCGATTCCTTTGTGAAAACGGTGAACAGCTACATTGGCGTGACGCACAACTACCTGCGCGACCACTACTACAACATCTGGTTCACGTTTATCGGCCCCTCCTGGGACGCCGTGTGCGCTTCCCTGGCTGAGGTCAGCGAAAAGACGGGCATCGAGGTGCTCAACATGCCGGCCGAGAAGCTTTACAAGATCAAAGTCGAATTCAAGATGGAAGACGACGAGAGCTAACTCTTTATTCACGAGGGCTCCGCCCTCCCGCTCTCGCCAGGGACCAATGGTCCACGGCAGGGGGGCTGGGGGACTGGGTCCACCATATCAAACGCCCCGATGCCTGACAGGCATCGGGGCGTTTTTTTAGTATGCTATGCGATCCGGGCCTTAGAAGCCGAAACCGCTGCCGTCCGCCGCGGCGACGCCGACGAAGGAATGGCGGCC
>JBMCLC010000232.1:0-4072 GCA_048614715.1 Oceanidesulfovibrio sp. | reverse complement strand
CTACCACGGCGCCGGCCAACTCCCAGAATACACGGCCTGTCCGCATGTTGCTCGAACTATCGTGCGCATCCGACCATCCGGCTCCTCCGGTCGGATCACGGGCAACATAGCCTTTCTGTGTTCCGGTGGCAATCGCGAGACCCTGGGTTTCGTCCACTAAATCAATTGGTCACGGCGCGAACGAGAAACTGGACCCGGTACCTGTTGTCATGCGAACCGCCATCAGGTACTTTGACGCAATACCCACGCAAAGGAGTCACAGCAGCATGGGCAAATTCCACCTCGATGCCGAGGATCTTTCCATAGCCGATCAGATCAAGTCCCTCTCGGACGACGAACTGCTCGATTTCTGGGAGGAAACGCAATACCTGGAGCGTTTTCTCGATGAAGAGTTCAGCCCGGAAACGGTGAACACCGTGGACTACGAACGCATCATCCTGCTCGAGCTGCACGTGCGCACGTGCATTCGCTCCTTCGGCGCCGCCTCGGAGAAGTAACCCCCCCACGACACCGCGGCACCGGCCGTTTAGTTGCAACGAACAAAAAAGCCCCCGGCGGACGGGGGCTTTCGTGCGTGTTCAGCATTGCGCAACAAAGTCAGTTTCTGTCGCGGCGGCCTATGCAGAAATAGGCGAAGCCGAGCTCGCCCATCAGCGCTGGCGCGTACAGGTTGCGGCCGTCGAAGAGCAGCGGTGCCTTGAGCGTGGTCTTGATGCGTGCGAAGTCCGGGTTGCGGAACTGGTTCCACTCCGTGACCACGGCCAGGGCGTCCGCGCCTTCCAGCGCGGAGTACTGCTCGTCCACCACGGTCACGCGGCCGTCGCCGTCGAAGAGTTTTCTCACGTTCCCGCCGGCCACCGGGTCGAATGCGCGGATCTTCATGCCCTTGTCCAGCAGCGTCTCGATGATCTTCAGGGACGCGGCCTCGCGGATGTCGTCGGTATTAGCCTTGAACGCAAGACCCCACAGCGCCAGGGTCTTGCCGGCAACACCGCCCTGGGGCTCGAAGTAGTCCAGTATCTTGCGGGCAAGGACCTGCTTCTGGCGGTCGTTCACCTCGTCCACGGCTGTCAGCAGCTGCGGCGGGTAGTCATGCTCGCGCGCGGTGTTGATGAGCGCTTTCACGTCCTTGGGGAAGCAGGAGCCGCCGTAGCCCACGCCGGGGTAGATGAAGCTGTAGCCGATGCGGTGGTCCGAGCCGATGCCCATGCGCACGTCGCGCACGTCCGCCCCCACGCGCTCGCAGATGTTCGCGACTTCGTTGATGAAGGATATCTTGGTGGCGAGCATGCAGTTGGCCGCATATTTGGTCATCTCTGCGCTGCGAATGCTCATGACGATGAGCTTTTCGCGGCTGCGGGCAAAGGGTGCGTAGAGCACCTTGAGCAACTCGGCAGTGCGCACGTTGTCCGTGCCCACAATCACGCGATCCGGCTTCATGAAGTCGTTCACCGCGTCGCCTTCCTTGAGGAACTCCGGGTTGGAGACCACGTCGAACTCGATTTCGGAGTGGCGCGCTTCCAGCTCTTCCTTGATGATCGCGCGGACCTGGTCGGCCGTGCCCACGGGCACGGTGGACTTGTCCACCACCACCTTGAAGCCCTCCATGCTCTGGCCCACCTCGCGGGCCACCTGATGCACGTAGCTCAAATCGCAGGACCCATCCGGCCGCGAGGGCGTACCCACGGTGATGAAGACGAACAGGGAGTCCTTGAGCCCCTCGGCGAGGCTTGTGGTAAAGGTCAGCCGGCCTTCGCCGTAGTTGCGCTTGACCATCTCCTCGAGCCCGGGCTCGTAAATGTGGACCTTGCCCTGCTCCAAGGTCTTGACCACTTCGGGATTCACGTCGACGCAACGCACGTTGTTGCCCATTTCGGCGAAGCAGGCGGCGCTCACAAGGCCGACGTATCCGGTGCCTACGATACAGACGTTCATGAACTCAACTCCAGTCTCATATTCATTTCATTACGGATGCGATGTTTTTTGAACCCCTCATTCAAATTCCGAGTCTATGCCCTGAAAAACGTCCGAGGGCAAGCAGATGCCAGGAACAAAGGTGTCTGACCTTGACATTCTTCCCGGCCGCGGCGAAGAGACTAAAAAAACGTATACATTGCATAACGAAGGAGCATAGTTGAAATGCCGACCCTCGCTGTCAATATCGACCATGTCGCAACGCTGCGCCAAGCCAGGATGGCGGGTTTTCCCGACCCCGTGAAGGCCGCCCTGGTGGCCGAGGAGGCCGGCGCGCAAGGCATCATCGCACATCTGCGCGAAGACCGCCGCCATATCATCGACGAGGATGTCGAACGCATCGCCAAGGAGATCGCCACCCTGTTCCATCTGGAAATGGCAGCCACCGAGGAAATGCGCAAGATCGCCCGCCGCGTGAAGCCCTATTCCGTATGCCTCGTTCCGGAAAAGCGCAAGGAGCTGACCACCGAAGGCGGCCTGGCTGTGGCCAGCCGGGTCAAGCAGCTCAGGGAGTACGTCCGCCCGCTCCAGGATGACGGCATCAAGATCAGCCTCTTTGTGGAGGCATCCGCCGAACAGCTTGAGGCATCCGCCGAGGTCGGCGTGGAGTACGTGGAAATCCACACAGGCCATTACGCGGACGCCCAGGGCTATGAAGACCGCAAACGCGAGTTGGAAAAGATATTCGTGGGCATCGCCCATGCGCAGGATCTCGGACTCAAGGTCAACCTGGGCCACGGGCTGGATTACGAGAACATCATCAGCTTCTCCAAAATCCCGAGCATCAACGAGTATTCCATCGGCTTCAGCATCATCGCCGAGGCGGTATTCTCCGGCCTGCACAACGCCGTCTCGCGCATGGCCGGGCTCGTGGCGGACTTCTCCGACTAAGTCGCAAAGAACGGCCGTGATACTCGGACTCGGCATCGACGTCGTGGAGATCGACCGCATAGAGCGGGCGGTCTTCCGCCATGGACCGCGCTTCGCGGAGCGCATGCTCACTCCGTACGAGCTGGAGCGTCTGCCGGAGAAACACGGCCCGCAGATACTCTATCTGTCGGCGCGCTTCGCGGCCAAGGAGGCCGGCTCCAAGGCCCTGGGCACGGGCTTTCGCCAAGGCGTGTCACTGCGAACCATCGAAGTCCGGCCCCAGCCCTCGGGCAAGCCGGAGCTCGCCCTGCTCGGCCCCGCCCTCGATCTCGCCCACGCCATGGGCGTAAAAAATTCGTATGTCAGCCTCACCCATGGACGCGACGTGGCCGCCGCCGTGGTGGTTCTGGAAGGCTGACGCCGCCCCGCTCGGCGGGAAGGATACGGTATGGAATCACGGCGCGACATACAGGCGATAGAACGGCTCCGCCTCGCCAATCCGCTGCCCACGCCGGAGCAGATGGCAGAGTGGGACCGCTGGACCATGGGCGACGGCGCGGACGAATTCGGACTGCCCGAGGAAGTGCTCATGGAAAACGCCAGCCGCGTGGCCCTGGACGTGCTGCGCGAACGTTTTCCGCGGGACGGGATGCCGGGACATCCGGAGAGCCTTGCCGGAAAACGCGTGCTCCTGCTGGCCGGGCCGGGCAACAACGGCGGCGACGCCGTGGCCCTGGCCCGCCACCTGCTGGACCACGGCGCCGTCCCCCTGGTGCTCACGGCCAAAACGGTGGACAACTACACAGGCGCTGCCCAGAAGCATCTGCGCCATGCCCAGCGGGGCGGCGTCCATTTCGGCGCGCTGGACGCCATAGACTGGCTGCGGCCCATGGCCCAGTTGCCCGCAGAATACGGCCGCGACGGCTTCTGCGACATCGTGGTGGACGGCCTGCTGGGCACCGGGTTTTCCGGCGAGTTGCGCGATAACTATCAGGCCTGGGTGCAGGCGGTGAACAACCTGCGCGACCGCGCTTTCATCCTTTCCATAGACGTGCCCTCCGGCCTGGACGGAACGAGCGGCAAGCCCTCTCCCGTAGCTGTGCGGGCGCACGCCACAGTGACCATGGAGGCGGCCAAGACCGGCCTCGCCCTGCCCGAAGCAGCGCCCTGGGTGGGCCGGCTGGAGGTGCGGCGCATCGATCCCGAGCCGTTCAGCGAAGCCGAAGAC
>JBMCLC010000231.1:0-4078 GCA_048614715.1 Oceanidesulfovibrio sp. | reverse complement strand
CCAGCTCCATGGCGTCAATGGCCAGCGCGTTGCGCCACACGTTCTGCCCGTAGCGCTGGTAGTCGTTCGGGTTGAAGAACGGATACTGGGCCCAGGCGAGAATCTCGTTGTCCTTCAGGTCCAGCACGATGCAGCCGCCGCGCTTGCCACCGTTTTCGGTCACCGCCTTGGCCAGTTCCTCCTGGGCCACGAGCTGGACGTGCGCGTCGATGGTCAACGTGATGTCTCCACCCTTAATGGAGGCGATGTCGTCCACGGAATGGTCGAAACGCAAAACATTGCCCTTGGCGTCGCGCTGGACCTGCAGCCTGATGTTCTTTCCGGCGAGGTGTCTGTCGTAGGCGAGCTCCAGTCCGGAAAGGCCCTGCTCGTCCAGTCCCACGAAGCCGAGAAGCTGCCCGGCGAGATGTTTGCTGGGATACTGCCGTCCGTACTCGGTAGTCAGGTAAACGCCGTCGATGCCCGCAGCCCGAACTGCCGCGGCGACACGGTCCGGAACCTTGCGGTCCAGCCACACGAAGCTGGAGCGGCTGGCGAGCAGCGTACGCACCTGCGCTGGGGTTCTGTCAAGGATCGGCGCAAGGGCTTCGGCAGCGGCCTCCGGGCTGTCCATCTCCAACGGGCGCGCAAAGATCGAGGACAGTTCCACGCTTTTGGCCATGACCCTGCCGATGCGGTCGTGGATGTTGCCGCGTGGGCCGGTAACCGTGAGGGAGGTGAGGTGCTGGCGCCTGACCTGGGCTGCGAGTTCCGGGCCGTCCACCACCTGGACGTGGAAGGCGCGGACCCACAGCGCCGCCCACAGCAGCGCGAAGCACGCGCCCACGATGATCACGCGGGGCTTGGCGCTGCGCACGGCGGACGGCGACTCGCGGTCCGCGGCAAAGGGCAGCCGGGCTGAGAAGGACGTGGAACGATACCCGTTCCGTACCTTCCTGGGCCGGACCTTCTCCACCTTCTCGCGGCGTGTGTGTCGTTTTTCCTGCGCCATCGTCCTTAAGTTTCCTTATGCTTCTATGCGCCTATATGGCGCCGCCCGAGGGCAGTGCGTCCGGTCCGTTGTCCTGCCTTGCCACGGGACCCTGCCGCAGTTGCCCCGGCTTTGCCGGCCCCAGACCGTACTCCTGGGCTTTCTTGCGCAGCCGGTACGGGGACGTGAGATTATCCCGCTCCAGTTGCAGCTTGGCGCGCAGGTCCGTCATGTCGGCCAGATTCTTTTCAAGCAGTTCGAGCCGGTACGCCGTATCGAGCCGCTCTATGTTGACCCAGACCACGGCGATGCCCAGCACGAGGGCCACGCCGGCAGCGAGCAGACACTGCATAATCGCACGGCTGGGCAGCCTGCCCATCAGGCGCCCCCCGCCAGCCGCTCGGCGGCGCGCAACTTGGCGCTCCGGGCCCGGCTGTTCGCCGCGACCTCGTCTTCGGACGGGGTCAGCGGTTTCTTGGTCAGAATCTTCAGCCTAGGCACCCGGCCGCAACGGCACACCGGCACGTTGCGCGGGCAGTTGCAGCCCTTGGCCTCGTCCCGGAAGGCATGCTTTACGGCCCGGTCCTCGAGCGAATGAAAGCTGATGATAACCACGCGTCCACCCTCGACGAGCCGGTCCGTGATGCGCTCCAGAAAGAACGCCAGCTCCTCGAGCTCTCTATTCACCGCCATCCGCAACGCCTGAAACGTGCGCGTGGCGGGATGCCGACGCGCCGTGGCCCGCCACTTAGCGGGATAGGCCTGCTCCACGATGTCCGCAAGGCGCTCGGTGCTCTCTATGGGCTCCCTGGACCGGGCCTCCAGTATGGCGCGGGCGATGCGGCCGGCCATGGGCTCCTCGCCCAGACGGTGGATGATCGCCTTGAGCTCGCCATGGGAGAGCTTGTTCACCAGCCGGTGCGCCGGAGCGTCGCCTTCGCTGAGCCCCATGCGCATGTCCAGGGGGCCGTCGTGCAGAAAACTGAATCCGCGCTCTGCGTCGTCCAGCTGGATGGACGATACGCCCAGGTCGAGCAGCGCGCCGTCGAGAGCATCCCAGCCCATCTCGCCCAGGAACTCCTCGAACCTGCTGTAGGAGCCTTGCCGGAAGGCGACGCGCTCGCCATAAGACGCGAGCCGTTTCTGGGCCGTTTGCAGCGCCAGGGTGTCGCGGTCTATACCCAGGAGATTCAAATCCCCTCCAACAGCTTCGAGCATGGCGGCGGAGTGGCCGCCAAGGCCGAGCGTGCCGTCCATGTATCGGCCGCCGGCTTTCGGCGCGAGGTGCTGCAACACCTCGGAAACCATGACGGAGGCGTGCGCGTACTCCCCGGACCCGCCTTCGCGCGCCGGTCCGCCAGGGTTCGCCATGCCGTGTTCGTGTGAATTGTCCGCCATGATGTCCTCAAGTACGCATACTCCGATATCCGCCGCGCCGGCCCTTCCTACAACGGCACGTCGATGCCGCTGGCGGCGAGCTCTTCGGCCACGTCGGAGAAGTCCTGCTCCGTGGCACCCGAGAGGCGCTGCGGATTCCAGATCTCGAATTTTTCCAGCTGCCCCACGATCTCGGCCTCGCCGTCCAGGCCGGCGTAGTCGCGGTGAGCCTGGGAGAGCCGGACGCGGCCCTGCTTGTCCACGGAAAGCTCCTCGGCTCCGCCTATAACGAGACGCCTGAAGTCGCGTAGTTTTCTAGAAGAGTTCTTGATCCTGCTGATCTTGTATTCGAACTCCTCCCAGTCGGGCAATGGGAAACCGACGAGACAACCGTCGTATGTTGTGCACATGAACTTGCCTTCCGCGCAGCGAGCGACCACGATATCCCGGAATTCCGGAGGCATCATGATTCGCCCCTTGTCATCGAGGCTGCGTATGGATCGTCCGCGGAAGGGCATGCTGGATCCTTGTTACCACTTTTCCCCACGTTTTCCCACCGTATCTATGTTTTTCGTGCAACTGTCAAGGACAAAATGATTTTTTGTCTAGAAAATCAGCACCGTTGTGGGAGTTTTTTTCCAGTGGCGCAACCGTGCGCGGCATTTTCCGCGCGGCATGGAATATTGCCGCACGCGCATGCAACAGGGGCTTACGGCCAGCGCCCGGCACCAGTGCCGGAAGCTCGGCATTTGCCTTGCATCGCGATGGGGTTTATGCTTTCTGTCGGTAGGCTTTTTCGTGCGTACACGCTCGAATGCGGGTTTTGGCTTCGGCATGCGCCGAGTATCGCTCGGGACTCTTCCGTTGTGATCGTATACGCGTGGTCATGTGCAGACGGCCGCGGTCTTCCTTCCGGAGCCCCGTCGTCTATCTGGCTGGTCCGCGTCCGGGTCGCGCCCGGCGCGGAATGGCGAAACCCTATACACCGCAGCCGGTACTCTGCGACGGTGGCTTCTTCAGGGATGAACTATGTGCGCCGTTAAGACGACGATCCCCGACAATGTTTCCGAGGAGTACTATCAGATCGCGCCGGAAATCCTCTCCAGCTTTCCCAAGTACCGGCCGCCCATCGACCTTTACCGTTTCAAGGAATCCATCGCCTCTCTGGAGCCCTACACCCGCAAGGGCGAGCGGCTCACCGCCGACCAGGTGGACCAGGTGTACGCACTCTGCAACGAGGGCGTGCTCTTCGTCTCCCGCTCCGATCATCCGGTCTACTCCAAGCACATCGTCAAGCAGCTCGATCTCGTACTCGTGGATAAGAACCTCAAGGAATCCGAGATCGCCGACGTCTTCATGAAGGCGCTGCAGCTCCGGCTCGAGGAGTTCTACGACCAGCCCGTCCAGGTGGTGTTCGACAAGCTCTACACCGACATCATGGTGCTCACCGAGTACCTGAGCGTGGACTGGTTCCGTATCAAGGCCCTGCTCAAGCGGCTTTTCGCCGAACACACCCTGGTGAATCACTCCGTGAACTCGGGCGTGGTGGGCATATGGCTCTACCTCAAGGCCCGCAAGGGCCAGTTCCAGCGCCGTGAGCTGGACCGCACCGCTCTTGCCTTCTTCCTCCACGACATGGGCATGGCCAAGATTCCCTCCTTCATCCGCACCAAGACAGTGCCCCTGACCACCGAGGAGCGTCAGAAGATCAACACCCACTCCATGCACGCC
>JBMCLC010000230.1:0-4086 GCA_048614715.1 Oceanidesulfovibrio sp. | reverse complement strand
CCCGGGCACTATCTTGTCGCCAAACATCTTTTTGGGGCCGCGCACGAAAATTTGCAAGTCCGGCACGGCCGCCGTCACGAAGTTCGGGGCCTCGTCCACGATCTGCGCATCAAACGTGGGGTTCCTGGCCTGCTTCACAGCCAGGAGTTTCCAGTAGCGCGGGCGGAAGCGCTGAATGCGGCCCACGGCCTCCATGCGGAGGACGAGCGATGGCAGCATGGCCTCCATCTCCTCGGCGGTCAGCCGGGGCGCGCCATGCTCCAGGGCGTGGAGAATCTGGCCTTCGTTCACCAGGTCGGCGTAGCGGCGCAGCGGGGAGCTGACCGGGCTGTACGCCTCGGCCCCCAGGGTGGCGTGCCGCGCCGGCCTCGTCTCCAGACAGGACGGCCCCAGGGCCCGAACCACGCGGTAGACCTCGTGCGGCGCCTCCCACACCCCGGCACTCTCCTTGGGCAGGGCGATGTTCTGAGTGCGGTAGTACAGAGGGATGGAATGGTCCGCGGCCCAGGAGCCGATGGCGCTGTTGGCCAGAATCATCAGCTCGCTCACCAGGAGCTGGGACTTGGGCGTCTGCGGCTTGTGCACCAGTTGGACCCGGGTGTCGGAACCATGACCTTCCAACTCGATCTCGGGCTCGTGGCGCACGATGACGGCGGCGCCTTTTTCGATGCGCGCGTCGCGCAACGCATCGGCCAGGGCATAGCCAGCGGCGAGATTCGCGCCATGGTCTCCGGCGCCCGATTCGATGGCCTGCTCGGCCTCTTCGTAGGTCATGTTCGCCGCCACGCGGACCCAGCCGATATCCGGGCTGCAGGCCTTGAGCGCGCCGCGCGCGTCGACTTCGCAGGTCACCAACAGGGCCGGACGAGGCTTCTGTTCAAGGAGGCTGAAAACCTCGGTGCCCAGCAGCTCCGGCATCATGTGGCTGGAGCCTTCCGGCAGATAGAGACTGGAGGCGCGGTAGGCCACGGCCTGGTCCAGCTCGCTGCACCACGGCCAGAACAAGGCCGGACACGCCAGAGCAATGGCCACCTTCCAGCCCCCGTCCGCCAGGGGCTCCACGGCGAAGGCGTCATCCAGATCGCGGGTGGTGGCGGCGTCCACGCTCACCAGAGAGCCAGCCAGCCCCTCGGTCCTGATGTCCGCGCGCGCTGCTTCGGCCTCGGTGTGCGCGGCCAGCCCCTGCACGGCCGGCTCAAGGGCGGACCACCAGTCGTCGCCGGCTCGGTAGTCGTTCTGGTCCAGATGAAAGTTGTAGTGCGCCGGCAGGACGCCCCAGGCCTGGGCGAGCAGCAACGGCAGGTGCGGCACTTCGGGCAAACCCTTGCTCACCACCTTCCAGACCTGGTCGCTTTCCTGGTCCTCCGGGTTGGCGATGCGCGTCCGCAGCAGTTCGGCGAGTCTCTTTTCCAGATCGCCGCCCAGGGCCGAGGCCCATTTGTCGGCGTCCTTCACCGGCACGGCCCCGGTGCGCTGACGCGCATCCCAGAGTTGCTTGAAGAAGGTCCGGCCTGCGGCTGCCAGCTTCTCGCGGTCTTCGGCGATTTTCTGTTCGCGCAGCCGCGCCTCCACCTTGTCTTCCGGGTGTATGGCGAAGACCGGCGGATTGAGTTTGAAGTGGGTTTTACAGTTGAGCAATGCGCGGCCCACGGCGGCGAGGCGGTCCACGTCTCGAGCCTCGTCGCCGTCCCAGAGCAGATCGGCGAACCATTCGACGCCGGCGCTGGGCACCTCCCCCTGGGCAAAGCTCCAGAGCTCCATGGCGTCCACCTCGGACTCGATCCCTGAGCGTCGTTTCTCATGCTCGGCCAGGCAATCGAGCACATCCTGGCGAGAGAGGTCGGCGTCGTATTTGGGGCCATGCCAGGGCAGGAGCCGCTCCGGCTTATGGTTCATCTCGCGGCTGTTCAGGGTGAGCAGCTTGAGACGACCGCTTTTCTCGCCGACGACGAAGGCTATCTGCGGCCGGTTGGACTGCATGAACTCGACCACGCAGCCTGGCACTGGATGACGCACTGTGGATGCGGTCAAAAGAACTCCCTAGTGCTTAAAGGACCGCTGGCCGGTGAAGACCATGGCCACCTGGGGGGAGGCATGGTTCACGGCCTGGATGACCTCGTGGTCGCGGATGGAGCCGCCGGGCTGTGCGATGGCGGTCACGCCCTGGGCTATGGCCACGTCCACGCCGTCGCGGAAGGGGAAGAAGCCGTCCGAAACGAGCACTGTGCCCCTGAGGCCGCCTTTGTCGTTCTCCACCTCGAGCCTGATTTCCTCCAGCGCCCGGGCCGCCGCGTCATCGGTCCTGGCCTTGGCCTCCAGCTCGTACAAGGAGACTCCCTCGCGGGCAAAGACAAGCCGGTCGGCATACTTGGTGTAGGCCTTGGAGATGGTGATCTCCACACAGCCCACGCGGTCCTGCTCGCCGGTGCCGATGGCCATGGTGGCGCCGTCCTTGGCGAAAATCACGGAGTTGGATGTCACGCCGGCCTCCACAGCCCAGGCGAACAGCAGATCGTCAGCCTCCTGCGTCGTGGGCTTGCGCGCGGCGTACACGGTTCCGTCCTTCTCGGCCTCCGCCGGCAAAAATTCGGCGGCGGTGCGGATGCGGTTCACGAACGAGAACTGCAGCACCAGGCCGCCGTCGGAGAGGGATTTCACATCGAGGAACGGCTGTCCGGCGAACTGCTCCAACTCGGCCAGTCCAGGCAGGTGGAGGATGCGCAGGTTCTTGCGCCGCTTGAGGATGTCTACCACGCCGGGTTCAAAATCCGGGGCTGCGACCACCTCGAAGTACGCGCCGTCGATGATTTCGGCGGCGGCTTTGTCCAGGGGGCGGTTCACAACCACGGCTCCGCCGAAGGCCGCGATGCGGTCCGCGTTGAAGGCTTTCTGCAGGGCCGTGGCCACGCCGGCCTCATCCCACGCCGCGCCGCAGGGGTTGTTGTGCTTGAGGATGACCGCCGCGGGTTTGGCCGTGAGGTACTGCAGGATATTCGCGCCATTGTCCACGTCCGTGAGGTTCGTCTTGCCGGGATGCTTGCCGGCCTGGATCATGTGCTCCTCCCGGCAGGCGGAAACGAGCACCGCCCCCCCCGGCGTGTTGCGCAGGGCGATGCCGTCCAACACTATGCCGCCTTCCTTGGGTGCGTAGAGGGCCGCGGGCTGGCCGGGGTTCTCGCCGTAGCGCAGGCCTTTCTCCTGTCCGTCCACGGTCCAGGTGCGCTTTTCGAACACGAGCTTCTGGCCGCCCAGCTCCACGGTGAGATCGGAAGGAAACGGGTCCTCGGCCAGGTTCTTGTACATATTCTTGAGATCGCTCATGGGTCCGCCTTTGATTCTGTTGCTGGTATGGTCACGCTCCAATCCTCGTTCACGGTCCTATTCGGGCCGCGTCGTCGCCGGAACGTGTGCCGCCCGAGCAGCGTGGGGGATGGAGTCGTATGGATGTGTCGTCGAAAGCACGTGGCGTATCACACCCCCTGCCGGGGGGCAATCCACGGGCGGGTACACGGCCCCTTGGATTGTGTGTTGGAATGTCGTAGTGTTTGGCTTGTCCGTCGCCACGGACACGGGAGACATATGATGGAAAAGGTATTGATCAAACTGGCTCGCCAACTCAACGCATACGACGAGGCCTCGCTCATGTCCCTGTGGGAGACATACGCCGCGCGCGTCCAGCACTTCGAACCCACGAAGCGCTGGGAGGAAGCCGCCCTCGTTTTCAGCTTCCTGCAGGCCATCCGCTGGAAGAACCAGCTGTTCAACTATCATTGGGCGCAGGCGGCCAAGCCCGGAAAGAACGCCCCCCTGCCGCCGCTGCACGAGGTGGAGAACGATCCGTTCCGGGAACTCGCCGAATTGTCCGGGGAAAAATCAGGAGAAGGGGGCGCCCCTGAGGGAAACGACCCGGGCAAGCGCGCCAAGGTCCTCCACTTCCGACCCCGTGAGGACGACGAGTCCGTGTAGCACGTAATAGTAGTAGCGGATACGCTGAACATACTGCACGGCTTCCTCGCCGCGGCAGCTGGTGTGTTTGGAAAGCAGGGGGTAGACGGTCTTCAGCTCATTCCAGCTCGAGCCTTCCCC
>JBMCLC010000229.1:0-4096 GCA_048614715.1 Oceanidesulfovibrio sp. | reverse complement strand
CGTTAAGCATGCTGCTTTATCTCGCTGCCGGCTGTCTGGGCCTGCCGGTCTTTGCCGGGGGGGCGTCGGGATTCGCCCGGCTGCTCGGCCCCACGGGCGGCTATCTTATCGGATTCATCGGCCAGGCAGCCGTCGCCGGCCTGGCTACCCACGGCCGCGGAGAAATGCTATCCTGGAAGCGAGGCATCGGCTTCCTACTCGTGTCCATGGTTCCCGCCTACGTGATCGGCGTGGTCCAGTTGAAATTCGTCATGGATTTGGGCTGGGCCAAGGCCGGGGCCGTGGGAGCGCTGCCGTTTCTGCCTGGTGACGTGATAAAGACCGCGCTCGCAGTGGCCGTTTACAGAATGCTGCGCCGGCGTGGCGCTCTGCCGGCGCCGCCGCAGTCCGCGAGGTGAAAGCAATGGATATGACGCTGCGCATCATCGGACATGTGGAATCCAGCATCACAAACAGTAATGAAGCTCCCAAGATGGAGGACGAGGGCGCACCGCAAGCAACCATCCACATCGATCCCGCGTACAGGGACGCCATGGAGTCGCTCGAGGCCGGCCGGGAGGCCATCATCCTCACCTGGTTCCACGAAGCAGACCGCTCCTATCTGCAGGTTCACCCTCGGGGCGACGAATCGCGGAAGAAACGAGGCGTGTTTTCCACACGATCCCCCAATCGGCCCAATCCCATCGGAATGCACCGGGTGCGCCTGGTGGCCGTGGACACCGGCGAGGCCCCGTCCATAATCGTGGACAGGCTGGAGGCCTTCGACGGCACGCCGGTCATCGACATCAAGCCCATAGCCAGAACATACGGTACCGACGAGGAACGCTGATGCGCGGCGGGGCGTCCGGTCGGCTGCTGCGCGTGGACCTTGGCGCGCGCACCTCGCGTGTGGAGGAGCCGGATGCGGACGTCTACGGCGCCTTTCTGGGCGGACGGGGGCTGGCCGGCGCGCTGTTGAGGCCATACATGGCGCGTGCGTGGGACGATCCCGAGCTGCCGTTCGTGATTCTCGCCGGTCCGCTGGGCGGCACCCGCGCTCCTGCCTCCGGCCGCTCCACAATCGCCTCCAAGTCGCCCCTCACGTCTACTTTCATGGACAGCTCTGCAGGCGGCGGCCTCGCAACGGAGATCAGGCGCGCCGGACTCGACGGCATTGTCATCAACGGCCAAGGCGACAGCCTCCTCGGTCTGAACATCGTTGACGGTACGGTTGAGTTCCACGACGCCAGCCATTGTGCGGGTCAGACCGTGAGCCATGTCTACCGGAAGATGCTGGGGGACGCGGCTTCCCGGCCTCCGGCATTTGCCGCGGTTGGGCCCGCCGGAGAAACAGGGGTGGCTTTCGCCGGAATCGGGGTGGACAGCGGCCATGTGGCAGGCCGCGGCGGCCTGGGCGCGGTGATGGGTGCGAAGAATCTTAAATGGCTGACGATCCGCGGCACGCAACAGGTGCCGGTTGCTGATCCGGGCGCCCTGGAGGCGGCGCGTGAAGCAATCCTCCGACTCACCGCGGCGTCGCCCGTATTGCAGGGCCAGTTCGGTTTCTCCAGGTTCGGCACGGCAGCGCTTTTCGACCTCACCCACAGCCGAAGGATGATGCCCACGGACAATTTCCGGCGCACCTGGTTCGACCATGGCGGACGGCTCGCCGCGCCGGCGCTCGCACGGCGATACGGAGCGAATCCCGACGGCTGCGCGGGGTGCCACGTCCAGTGTCGTAAAATCGCAGCCACCGCGCTGGATGGCGTGACCGGCTGGACGCTGCCGGAGTTCGAGGCGCTGTCTCACTTCACCGCATTGATCGGCAATGATGATCCGGACCTGGCCGCGCGCGCCAACCTCCGCTGCCGTGAGCTGGGCATGGACGCCGTTTCCGCCGGAGCGGTCCTGGCCACGCGGCGGGAGATTGCGGGCAGCGACTACGCGCCGGATGAGCTGCTTGGTCTGCTCGATGACATCGCTCGAGGCCGCGGCGAAGGCGAGTTGCTGCGCCGCGGCGCTTACGGCTACGCCGTGGCCATGGGCCGTCCCGAAACCGCCATGACCGTGAAGGGGATGGAACTGCCGGCGTATGATCCGCGGGGCGCTTACGGCATGGCCCTTGGCTACGCCGTGGCCACCCGCGGCGGCTGCCACCTGCGGGCCTACCCCCTCAGCCACGAGGTTCTGCGCAAGCCGGTGGCCACGGACCGCTTCAGTTTTGCCGGCAAGGCGCGCATGATCAAGCTGGCCGAGGACGTTTTCGCCGTCGCGGACTCTCTCGGCGTCTGCGCGTTCATGTTCCTCGCGGCAAGCCTGGAGGAGTATGGCGCGGCGCTCGCCGCCGTGAGCGGCGAATCCTGGGGCCAGGGCGACCTCATGCGCATAGGCGAGCGCATCGTGTATCAGGAGCGCTGCATGCTCCGCGAGGCCGGCTGCGGCCCGGAACAGGACGATCTGCCGGAGCGGTTTTTCCGTGAGGCGGGCAGCGAAACCGAGACGCAGCCTGTTCCGGCCATTGACCGCGAGGCCTTTCTCGAAGCGCGCGCGGCGTATTATATGGTTCGGGGACTGGATGCGGCGGGCAACACCCTGCCGGATAAGGCCGCGGCGCTGGGCCTTGAATGCAGGCCAGAGCCGGAAACCTTGTCGCGCCTGTCTAGTATTTGAGACTGCCGCTTCGCTGAGGCCATGAAAACGCTCGTGGACAAATTCGCCGGCAAGATCGCCGGGTCCGGACTCGCCCCCCGAACAGGGGAAGGCGCGCCCCTGGTGGCCGGGTTGGACGCCAGTGTGGTCTGGAGCCGAGATTCCGGGCATATTTCCGAACTCGCCCCGCTTTTCGACGCCTTGTCCATCAATTCCCTGGCCTGGTGCCGGCCGGCCGGCACCTACAGGCACGCCGTGGGCCATCTCGCCGCCCAGGCGCTCCGCTCAGGTTTGGCGAGCATCGCTCCGCGAGACAGCGAGACGCGGACGTTTCTCCACGATATCCCGGTGGTCCAGGCCGGAGACGCCAACCAGCTCGCCGCGGCTCTCGGCCGGCGCAAGGGCGTCATCCTCTATGATCCGGTGAGCGGACCGGCGCTGGCCGCCGTTGGTTCGGTGAGCCCGGAGCAGTGCTTCGTCACCGTGAGCTCCATGGCTTTCGCCTGCTTCGTGGCCTTCTTCGGCCAGGCCCTGGAAGCCGCGCGGTCCGGCGGCATGTCTGGCGATTTCCGCTCCGCCTTCGCAGCCGCTGTTGCCGAACTCCAACCCCTGGAGGACTCGCCGCCAATCCTCATGGCCGGACCGTTCCACGACGAGGAATCCGTGCGCCGCGCCATGGACGAAGCCGGCAAGGCTTTGGTTGACCGCCGGCTCGTGGATTCCTTCTTCGGCAACATCTCCTGCCGTCTCGGAAACACATTGTTCATCAGCCAGACCGGCGCGCCCCTGGACGAGTTGCCAGGTCTCATCGACCCGGTGCCGCTGGACGGCTCCACCTGCGCCGGGCTCACCGCCTCCAGCGAGTGCTCGGCGCACACGGCGGCCATCATGGCGAGCGGCGCGCAAACCGTGCTGCACGGCCATCCCCGCTTCGCCGTGGTCCTCTCCCTGTATTGCGAGGAGCGCGAGACGTGCCCGGACTCCGGCAGTTGCCACGTGGCCTGCCGCGCCCGGCGCGAAATCGGCGGCGCGCCCGTGGTGCCAGGCGAGGTGGGCACCGGCCCCACCGGCCTGTCCCGCACGCTGCCCCCGGCGCTTGCCGAATCCGGCGTGGCTGTGGCCCTGGGCCACGGCGTCTTCGCCCTCGGCGGCGACGACTTCCGCGAAGCCTTCGCCCGGCTCGAGCACGTGGAGCGCACGGCGCGGGATACTTTTTTTGAGATTATCTGAAAGAATTGCCTTAGATATGGCTCCGGCGGCCAGGGGATCATTGCTCCCCCTGGACCCTGAATAGAGTCCAGGAAACAGGGTTCCCTGGCGGGGAGTGTGAGTGGCGGGTCTTCTCACACCGTTCGCTCGCGCTCAGGAGCGGGGTCTGGTATGCGGGGCGATGGGACTTTTTCGCAATTTTCGTGATAGCATCGAGAAAGGAAAGATGGCGAGCCGCGTGTATTTCGCGAATTTCCGC
>JBMCLC010000228.1:0-4099 GCA_048614715.1 Oceanidesulfovibrio sp. | reverse complement strand
TTGATGGGTTGAGGAGGCTAATCGCCAAGAAAAAATGACTTTACGCATGGTGATTTTTTTATAATAAATAACCGACTCGTACTCGCACGGTAGCTGGTAGTGGCTAATTATCCCGTGGGGGCGACATCCATTATGATCAAAGTTCTCATTGCTGACGACCATCCCATAGTTCGGCAAGGCCTCAGGCAGGTCTTCGAAGGTTCCTCCTCATTCGTTCTCGTTGGCGAGGCGTCGGAGGGCTCCACCGCGCTGGACATGCTCAGCGAACGCGGCGCGGACGTCTTGCTGCTCGATCTGAACATGCCGGGCATGGACGGGCTAGAAGTGCTCAAGCGCATCCGCCGCGAACATCCCCGCACCCGGGTTCTCGTGCTCAGCGTGTATCCGGAAGAGCAATACGCCGTGCGGGTCATCCGCGCAGGCGCCTCCGGCTACCTCACGAAAAACACCGGACCCCAGGAGATGCTCAACGCGGTGCAGCGTGTCTTCGAAGGCGGCAAGCACATCAGCGCCAAGGTTGCGGAGCTGTTGGCCTCCGAGGTGGGTGGCGATCTGGAGAAGCCGCCCCACGAATGTCTCTCGGACCGCGAATTCGAGGTCATGCGCCTGTTGAGTCTGGGCAAAACGGTCACGAAAATCGCCGATGAGCTCAACCTGAGCCCGAAGACGATATCCACATACCGTTCGCGCATCCTTTCCAAGATGCACATGGAGTCCAACTCGGACCTGACGCAGTACGCCATCCAATACGATCTCATTCCCTGAGCGCTTATCCGGCGCATTTTGTAGTCCTTCGTCTTACATTTATTCGGCGTGTTGCCTTATAGACGCGCGCCCGCATCCTGCGCATGTATTGTTGAGGGCGCAGAATATTGAACATTTTGTTGCTCGAACTGTTCCGAGCTCTATCTGTGCGTCAATGTCATGCGAGTATCCGATGACCGGTATGCAAAGGAATGAATCCATGCAGGAAAATGTGAAGGACGCGCAGCTCGATCCCGTACGCGCGGAGATAGCGTCGCTCGCCGAGGGAACGGCTCTGCTCGATCGATTCGGCGGCGATGAGGAAATCATGCGCGAAGTGATCGACAAGTTCATCGAAGTGATTGCCGAAGAGCGCGCCGGGCTTGTTCTGGAAAAGGATGAGGACGCCGACCGCACGGCCTGCGCGCTTCGGGTGCACAGCCTTGCGAGTTCTTTTTCGCCGTTCGGTCTGGCCGACTTGTCGCGGCGATGCATCGAGCTGGAGTCTGTTCTCTTGCGAGGCGATCCGGATGTGGCGCGGGCGGGTCTGCGCGAGATCGAGTCATATCTCAACGATTTCGAGTCCACGATGCGGCGGATGAGCCTACCCTGACACTCCTGTGCGGACTCGGCGCGAGCTTCCCGGGCTTGGCCGGATTAAGAAGGGGAAATATTATGCACCCGTGGCAGAACATCATTGTGGGCGTGGATTTGGGCGCGGAAAGCCGCGACGTGGCCGTGGGCGCGCTGTGCGCCATGCAGCACGCAAGTCGCATCCGGGCCATATCCGTGGTGCCCGGGCCGGAAAGCACGGATGCCGCGCCGCAGAACCCCGGCGAGGGGCCGGTTTCTCTGGGCGAATCCGACTCGGCGAAGTATCTGAGCAACCTGTACAGGGATACGCTCGCCAGATTTCAGGAAAAAGCCGAGCAACGCTGTCCGCACGCCAGCCTGGAAACCAGGCTTATGTACGGCACGGTGTACGAGCGGCTGCTGGAAGCGGCCACCGAGATCGACGCCGATGTCGCCGTTGTGGGACTGCCCAGTGCCGAAGGGCGGGACACCCGCATGCTGGGACGGACCCCGGCGCGTCTGATCGGCTTCTGCAATTGCGACATCCTGGCCATTCCCTACGGCAGCCAGCTCAATCTGGAGCGCGTGCTCGTTGCTGTGGACGGCTCGGCGTACTCCAAAATGGCGGCCGAAAAGGCCCGCGCCCTGGTCAAGGAATCCGGCGGCGTGTTGCACACCTTCTCCGTGATGTCGGCGCGGGATGCACAGATCACGAGCCTGTCCGGCGCGCAAGGGCTGGAGGAAGCGAAGGCGGCGGCGGAATCCCGGGCCAATATCGAAGCGAACCTGGCCAAGGAGCAGGGGCTGGAGTCGCATCCCCACGCGGCCAAGGGCAGGGCGTACGAAAAGATCGTGGAGAAGGCCAGGGAGCTGGACGCCGGCCTCATCGTCATGGGGTCCCACGGCCGTACCGGCCTCATGCGCCTGTTGCTGGGCAGCGTGGCGCAGCGTGTGCTGGAGGCCACGGACCGTCCCGTGCTCGTGGTGCGCAGCTAGATTACTCAAGAGAGGATGAATTCGCGCGAGTCTTCTCGTGCACCAGCCGACGGTAGAGGTCGGTGAGCGCGTCGAACGTGGCGCCGATGGAGAAGTACCGGATGATGCGCTCCCGGCGGAGAACGGCTGCCTCCTCGCCTTCTTCGATGCTCCGTATCCGACGAACCGCCTCGGCCAGGTCCTCGGGCGACTCCGATTCGGCTATGACCGCCGGTTCCTCGCCTTCCAGGGTTTCGTCCATGCCGCCGCCGCGCACGCCGAGAACGCGGGTGCCGCACGCCTGCGCCTCCAGCGAGACCAGTCCGAAGGTCTCGTGGGTGCCTGCGTTGATGAACAGGTCCGCCGCTGAATACAGCGCGGCGAGCCGTTTCGAGTCGTGCACGTATTGCATCCAGGTGGCGTTGGAACGCTTTGTCGTTTCTTCGATCACCAGGTCGCGCTCCTCACCGTCTCCCACCACCAGCAGATGGATGTCGCGGTCGTCCTCGCCCAAGACGTCCAGCATGGCGAATGTTTCGGGCAGATTCTTCATCTCCGCCAGGCGCCCCACGAAAAGTATGAGGTAGGTCTTTTCGGAAAGTCCCAGCTCGCGCAGCACGGCCTGGCGGCTGTCCATCGGCCGGAACACGTCCACATCCGTGCACAGGGGGATGCGCTCCACCCTGGCGACTCCCATTTCCTTGAGCTGGCGCTCGAAGTGGCGCGTGGCGGTAACCGTGCAGGTCATGCGGTTGTAGAGTTCGGCCAGATAATACTCTATGGCCTTGGTGGCCACCATGTCCACCGTATCGGAGCGGACGACGCGTCCGAGCTCCATGCCCAGAGCGCGCGGATAGTCCGAATGGTAGAAACCCACCAGTGGCACCGAGAACAATTCGTGCGCCTCCAGAGTGATCCACGCCGGTATGTAGGCGTTGTCCACTTCTATGACGTCAGGCTGTTCAGAGGCGATTATCTTCAGGATGCGCGAACGGTTGACCAGAAGTCGGTAGCTTTTGGTGAGCACGAAGGACGGCGAGTCGATGACGTACACCGTGGTGTTGCGGTCGATGTAGAAATCGTCCTCGTCTCCCGGAATCACGAGGACGTGGCGCAACTCGCGGTGTGCCGCCATGTATTTGGACTTGTCCTGCAGGTAGCGCTTCACCCCGCCGGATATGGGGCTGTAGGACTGCACGATGTCACAGACCACGAGGGGCGAAGGCGGCAAGCCCGAGGCGTTCCGTGTCACGAGCCCTCCCGAAGCCCTGAAACGGCGGTGCGGAGCATCATGGTCTGGTCGGCTGTCACTCGTCAGGACCGGATTTATGCATATCAATTGTTGCAGCGCGGGGCCCCAGCTTGTCGCGAGGCCCCGCCCGCCGAGGAAAGAAGGGAATGAGATAAACCTCCGCTAGCGATGCGCGCACAGTCGCCGACATAGGCCGTGCGCGTCACTCAGCGGCGGTGGACTCGAAGTAACGCCATTCCCATTGCAGGCTTGTATATCAGAGTGGATTTGTCGTGGGAAGAGGGGGGATGCGTTGTGACGAAATGGTGCCGATACACGCGGGTAGGATTTTGTCCTACGCGCACCGAGCGTTCGATTCCTACGCATGAAACGCCATGTGTCTGATATCCGGTCGCCCCGGCCCGGGCTATACGGGATATGGTCGAAAAACTCACTCGATGCTCAATAACCCGGAGGTGACCATGGACCGCATATCCCTTTCCAACAACGGCAACAGCCCCCTGGAATTCAACGGCCGCCATCTGGCCGAATACACGCCGGCGAAGGGACTCCCCC
>JBMCLC010000227.1:0-4119 GCA_048614715.1 Oceanidesulfovibrio sp. | reverse complement strand
CCTGGCCTCCTGGTTCGTGGACAACCCCCACCTCATCCTCTACCTCTACGAAAAAGTCGTCAGCACCCGTGCCGCCATCTTCACCTGGGACGCGGACAACATCGCCACCCTGCGCGAGCTGGGGTTCAATGAAGTCCACTATCTGCCCCTGGCCACGGACCCGCACCGTTTCCGGCCGCCGGTCGCCACACCCGCTGCTGTCGCAGACGTCGCCTTCGTGGGCAATTCCATGGTCTACAAAGTGGCCCACCGCATGCGCGTGGCCAGGCCGCCCAAACCGCTGCTCACGAGGTACCGGCGCATCGCTGCCGAATTCGGCAACCACCAGGAACGCTCGGTGCGCCGCTTCCTGGAAGCCGAACACCCGGACCTCGTTCCCCATTTCGAATCCCTGGACACCCTGGAGCGCCGCCTCGCCTTCGAAGCCATGATCACCTGGGAGGCCACGCGGCAGTATCGGCTGTCCTGCCTCCAGGGCGTCATGGATCTGAACCCGCTCATCGCCGGCGACCGCGGCTGGCGCATCACCCTGCGCGGCGACCCACGGCCCTGGCGCTACCACCACGAGCTTTCCTACTACGCCGACCTCCCCGGCTTCTATCCGAGCGTGGCGGTGAACTTCAACGCCACGAGCAAACAAATGAAGGGCGCGGTGAACCAACGGGTGTTCGACGCCCCGGCGGCCGGCGCTTTCGTGCTCACGGACTGGCGCGCGCAGATGGACCGACTCTTCGAGCCGGGCGCGGAAGTCATCGCCTACCGCTCCCCTGAGGAAGCGGGCGAGCTCGCCCGGCGCTACCTGCTGGACGAACCGGCGCGCAGGAAGATCGCGGCCGCGGCCAGAAAACGCATCCTCGCCCAGCATACCTACGACATCCGCGTGGGCGAGCTGCTGGAGACCATGCGGCAATCGTTTGGGTAGGATGCTTACGACACTACGCATCCGAGGGGCGCTGCTGTCTTCCGGAGGCTTCGCCCTCAGAAACCCAGGGCGCTATGCTCCCTGGACCATATACAGGGGTCCGGGAGCCATTCCCCGGCAGGGGGCCTGGGGGACCTTCCCCCCAGGAAGCCCTACGTGTGTCCCATTTGCCCTGGCGGGCAATCACCGGTAGATATCCGTCATGGCAGGCAAGCGCCCCATCCTCGTCCTCCAGCTCCAGCGCATGGGGGATCTCGTCCTCACCTTTCCGCTGCTTCTGTGGCTCGGCAGGCGGTACCCCGGCCATCCCATCTGGGTCGCAGCCGAGGAACGGTTCTCCAGGCAAATCGTGCCCATCAGCCCGCCGGCAACGTATCTTTCGTGGGCCTGCCTGCGCGGCATGCTCCAGCAGCCTTACGAGATCGTCATCAACCTGAGCCACCGGCCAGAGGCGGCCAGACTTGCCGGCAGCGTGCAGGCCGAGGTGGTCGTAGGACCTGTGGAAAAGGATGGCGTCACCTACGTGCGCGGCCATTTCCAACTCTACCGCGCCAGCCTGGTGCACAACAACCGCCACAACCGCTTCCACTGGGCGGACATGAACGCCCTGGACGTCATTCCCCTGGCCGAGATCGCCGCGACGCACTTTCCGCCGCCGCGCCATCTGGGCTCCGGAAGCCGCAGCGTGGGGCTGTTCGTGGGCGCGAGCCAGCCGGAGAAGCGGCCCGATCCATCGTTTTTCGCACGGTTGGCCGACGGCCTGGTGAACCGCGGCCTGCGCCCTATGTTCTTCGGCGGACCGGACGACGCGGACCTGGCCCGACAGGCCCGAAACCTCAGTCGATCCAAGCCGCCCAACCTGGCCGGCAAGTTCGATCTGCCTGGCCTTGCCAAAGCTGGGCAGGGCCTCGCCCAATTCATCACGCCGGACACCGGCCCCATGCACCTCATGGCCTGGTCCGGCGTCAAGACGCTCGACCTTTCCATGGGACCGGTCAATCCACGCGAGACCGCGCCGCATGCCTCCGGCCACGCCGTGCTCCAGTCTTCCCTCTCCTGCGTGGGCTGCTGGGAATGCCATGCCGGCCTGAACCACCTTTGCCGCGAGCGGTTCCAACCGGGTCGCACGGCCACCATCGCCCATTCGCTCGTGGAATCGCCCGCTCCCGAGGCGCTCCGAAAGCAGGTCGATTTCGAATCCATGCGTTTCCGCGGGCTGCGGCTTTTCGCCACCGGTCGGGACGAAGATGGCCTCCACCGCCTCGCTCCCCTGGCCGGGCAGAGGCCGGCGCAGGCCCGGGAGTTGGTCAGCCTTTTCTGGCACGCGGCCTTTGGCGCGCACTTCGGACTCTGGGAACACTCCCGGCTCGCCACGGCCCGAAGACAACTGGCCGAGGAGTTCCCCAAGCTCGACCTTGCCCTGCTCCGCGCCCTGCGAGGCCTGCTCAGGGAGCTCGTCGACTACGTCAAGCACTCCGCCGCGTCGCCGGCGCCTTTGCCGACGGACTTCTGGAGGTCCCGGCCTCCCTGCTCCCGCCCCCTGGCCGGCTACATACAGCTCCATGTGGAGAACGAGAACGCCTCGCGCGAATCGCTGGCCAGGGCCGTGACACTGGTGGAGTCCGTGCTCGCGGCCTGGATCTCCTGACTTTCCTCGCTTCTTTTCATCCCGTGGCCCTTCTTTGCCGCGAGCGGTTTCATGCCCGGCGCGCATTCCCGCCGGCGCGTTGCTTCCGCCGCATGGCGGTCCCAGTTTCAGCTTCTCCGGCTCTGGCACGGCTCTTGTTTATATTCAGGGCGAGGAGCATCACCCATGCAGATTTTTCCCGATTTCACCAAGAGAAGCGACCAGGCCATGAACGCCCTCGGGGGCGCCGCGTCCACCTACCCGGACGGCGGACACCCCACGGCGTCGCAGCCCTTCGCGGACGTCATGAACTCCCTCGCGGCGACGGACGCCGCGAACCGCGGCTGGGACACGAACGTGTCCGGTTCGCTGCGCTCCATGACCGATCACTACGCGGAACGCAACCAGGCCTCGACCGGTTCCTCGAACGCCGGACAAGGCATGGAGAGCGGCGCTGACGACCTGCTGGTGACTCAGGAAGATTTTGCCGATCTGCGCGACGAGCTCGCCAGGTACGGCCTGAACAAAGAGGACATCGCGACTCTTGAGGAGCAGGTGGCGAGTCCCGAGGGCGTCACCTGGCGCGACCTCATGAACAAGGTCAGCTCGCTGGCCACCAAAGGCGCCGGGGACTCCCAGAGCCTGGACGCCGAATCCAGGCGTCTGCTGACCAGCTTCCTTGACCGCCTCGGCTTCAGCCAGGGCGAGGTCAAGGACATCGTGGCCGACCTCGACGAGGACAAGCTGGACGCCGCCTGGCAGAAAATCGCCGCGAAGATCGCCTCGCTCTCGCCCGAGAAGACCATCGCCGTCACCCACGACGAGATCAAGGCCCTGGCCAAGGCATTCAACGTTCCCGGCACAACCAACGAGAACCTGGCCGCGTTCTTCGCCGGCGGCGGCAAGCTCCAGCTCAACCCCGCGGGCCTGCAGAACCTGCTGCTCATGCTCAAGCAAGCGTCCATCGCGCAGGGCGTGGCGGCCCAGCAGAATGCGGAGGAGAGCGCCACCTCCATGCGTGAGAAGCTCCAGCAGGCCATCCGCAAGGCCATGGAACGCGCGGAGCGGGACGAGCTGGCCAGCAACCACGAAACAAAGACCGCTTCCCAATCCAAGGTCCTCATCAAGAAGGCGGCCGAGGAGCACCACGGCGAGGCCGCCAACCGCGTTTCGCGGCCTGACGGCGCAAAAGCCGAGGACTCTGATTCCAAACACCTTTTCAAAGAGCCGCTGCACAAAGAGTCCGGGAAGGGGAAGAAGCAGGATGGCGACGGGGGCGTGGCCGGCGAGTCTGATTCCAAGAAGCAGACCGCGGGGGACAAGAGCGCCGCGGGGGAAAAGAGCCCCGCCCAGAACCATGCCTCAGCCGCCGGCGCGAACCATGAAGCAAAGAACGTCGCTCAGGACGCGCGGAACGACGCCAAGGCCGGCGCCAAAAACGCTGCACCGGCCGACGGCGACGAGTTGGCCACCGCCAGGAAGAACGCCGAGGCCGCTACCAGCCGGTTCGCCAAGGAGCGTAACGAGTCCGGCGATGCGGCCCAGGGCAATGCGCAGCCCGCCAGCACCG
>JBMCLC010000226.1:0-4159 GCA_048614715.1 Oceanidesulfovibrio sp. | reverse complement strand
ATCGCCGTGGCCCAGGCCCCGGGCGACAAGTGCGAGCGCTGCTGGAAAAAGGCCGACGACGTCACCGCGCGCAAAGCGGTGGGCGAGGACGTGCCGGCCGGCGCCATGTGCAGACGATGCGCCGCGGCCGTGGGCGCGGCTTAAAAACAACCAGCCTTACAGGACGACCATGGACCGCCGCCTGTCACACGCCTTTCTGCCCGCAGCGGCCGTCGTGCTTGCCGACCAGCTGAGCAAGCGCTTGGTGACAGCCAAGGTGGAGCCCTACGCGGAGCGCATCTCCGTCATTCCGGGGTTTCTGGACATTGTCCACGTGCACAACACCGGCGCTGCGTTCAGCTTCATGGCGCAGGAATCCGGCTGGCAGCGATGGTTCTTCATCTGCGTGTCCATTCTGGCGATCGTCGTGCTGGCCGGCATGATTGCACGAAGTCTGCAGAGCCATAAATATACCCTGCTGACCCTCGGGCTGATCATGGGCGGCGCCGCCGGCAACCTCGTGGACCGCATTTTACTGGGCCACGTCATCGACTTCGTGGACGTCTACGTGGGCTCGTACCACTGGCCGGCGTTCAACGTGGCGGACAGCGCCATCAGCGTGGGAGTCGTCGGCCTGCTCTATCTAATCATCACGAACAAAGAGCGGCGCGCGCCCGGCACCACCGGGTAGCAACCCACATCCACGAGGAACGGGAGACCAATGACGAGCAACTGGATACTCACTGCGCTTATTCTGACCCTTCCCATCATTCCGAATCTGTGGTCTATTTGGCACATATTCTACAGGGACTTTCCCTCGTCCACGGAAAAGCTCGCCTGGCTCGGCGTGGCGGTTTTCATTCCCGTTCTCGGCGGCCTCGTGTACATTCTGGTGGGCCGCAGACGGGCAACCAAACCGCCCAAGAACCAGCCGACTACGTGACATCACGAAGGCACTCAATCAGCATACGCATACTTCATTGATGAGGAGTCTCATGAAACGCATATCAGCCCGTTTGATCTTCGTCGTCCTTCTCGGCCTCGGCGCCGCGGCATGTGTCTCGCAGCAGAACTTCAACGCCCTGCAACAGAGGGTGGCGCAGCACGGGGAACGGCTCGACAGCGTGGAGCAGATCCGCCCGAACCAGGCGAATCTTAGCGCGGAGCTGGACGCCCTGCGCTCCCAGATAGCAGACCTGCGGGGACGTATGGACGAGCTGGAACGCCGTTTCTTGCGGCCGTCTCCTTCCTCGCTGCCGCCGTACTCGGAGGAGCCGGACCAGACAATGCAGCAGGAGCGCATGGAGCCCGCGCGCCAGCCTGCCGCCCAGCCCGTCCAGCCAGAGGGCCCCTCGGCCACGGACGAGGCCCTGGCCGACCTCGGCATGACGACCGACCAGGCCGAGGAGCTCGGCGGACCCGAGGAGCCGGCCCCCATGCAGCCGGACGACCCGGCGCGGCAGCTTTACGAAGAGGCCCTGGCCCAGTTCAAGGCTCGCAACTACGAAACCGCGCAGATCATGTGGTCCGACTTCGTGAAGGACAATCCGCAACACGAACTTGTACCCAACGCGCTTTTCTGGCAGGGTGAGGCGTACTACCAGATGCAGCAGTACCCGCAGGCGATTCTCTCCTACCAGGAGGTCATCGCCAAGCACGGGTCCAGCTCCAAGTACCCGGCCGCGCTGCTCAAGCAGGGCATCTCCTTCATCACCATCGGCAAGGAGCGCGCCGGCAAGCTCCAGCTCAACGAGCTCATCCGCAAGTACCCGGATTCGCCGGAAGCGCAGCGCGCCCGCGATTTCCTGAAAAATCCCGGCTAGGTTGCATCCTGGCCCGATCCCGACCGGGGCGCCGCGAGCAGCGACGCCCCGTTTTTTGCTCCGCACCCAACCATAGACCTGGACGCACCATGAACAATCTCAACATCACGCCCATCGACCCCTCGGCGCCGCGCAAGGCGTATCGCAAAATCATCATGCTCACCTTCCCCTCGGAGGTCTCCGGCTCGCCCATGGTCTGCAACCTCACCCGGCTCTACGATCTGAGCGTGAACATCCTGCGCGCCTCGATCACCCCGCGGCGGGACGGCTTCATGACCGTGGAGCTGTTCGGCGATGAGGAGAAGTTCCACGAGGCCATCTCCTACCTCAAGGGCCTGGGCATCAAGATCAGCACCCCGGAACAGTCCATCTCCCGCGACGAGGAATCGTGCATGCAGTGTGGCGTGTGCCTGGCCATCTGCCCCAGCGAGGCGCTCCACTTGGACAAAAACACGCGGCATGTGCTATTTAATATGGAGCGTTGCGCCGCGTGCGGCCTCTGCACGCGTGTTTGTCCGGTCAAGGCCATGCGCATAGAAGTGGACCAGTAGGGCATCTCATCTTTATACAAGAACCCCTGCTTTAAACCTATGGGCCATGCATGAAGGAATCTGAAGAAGACAGACGAAAGTTCTCTCGCGTTACCACGAGGACCGAGGCGTTGATGCGGCGTCTCGAGTCTCCGGACGCGCCGCAACGGTTCCACGAAACATTGCTGTTGCCCGACGTGCGCAACATCTTTGTCGGCTCCACCATCCCCAAGGAAATCGGTGACTTCCTCATCGCTCTGGACGCCAAGCTCGACACCCTCGTGTCCATGGCCAGCCGCGACCGGCTGGAGCAGGATTTCCCCATTCCCGTGACAACTTACGAGATATCGGGCAACGGCGTCCGCTTCCACTCCGCCGCTGACCTCGTCCCGGGCGAGCATTACGAGATCGTCCTGTTCCTGTCGCGCATGCCTTTGCGCCTGGCCGGGGCGGTGGGCGCGGTCCTGGAATCCAGAGCGCCGTCCGGCGCGGACCAACTCTCGCCGCAATGGGCCCTCCAGTTCACCCGCATACGCGAGCAGGACCTCGACGCCGTGGTGCAGTTCGTCTTCCAGCAGGAACGCCGCGCCATCCGCGAACGCAAACTCTTTCCCAACAAATAGCAACCATCATCAGGAGCACGTGCATGTTTTCGCAGACCACGGTCATGGAACGTCTCGTGGAGAGAATCTCCGACCGCGTCGTGGAGAACATCTCCCAGACAATCACCCAAACCGTGGAGAGGGAGCTGCAGGAAAGCCTCTACAAGGCGCTGATAGAAGGCGAGTTCTACCGTGAGATGAGCGAAGAGATGCGCGGTGGGCTCCAGACCATCTATAGGGAGATCAAGAACGCCTCGCGTAGCGACGAAGCGCTGCACAGCGAGCAGACCACGGAACAGCTCTTCACCGAGGCGTCCAGGCAGCTCGATGACATCCTCGCCACCACGGAGGAGGCCACGGTCTCCATAATGGACGTGGTGGAAAAGCACATGGAATTGCAGAACAAGGCCAACGACCTGCTGGCCGGTCTGCGCAAGACGCGCAAGTCCAATCCCGCCATTCAGGAACTCATCGAGATCAACGACGAACTCGGCGCCAACCTCGTGCACATCATGACCTCCCTGAGCTTCCAGGACCTCACGGGCCAGCGCATCAAGAAGATCATCAACGCTCTCAAGACCATCGAATCCACGGTCTTCGAGCTGTACCTGTCCACCGGCCTCACTCTCAAAGCCCGCGAGGAGGCGCCGGACAAGGATATCGAATCCATCCGCGAGGAATCCAAGGCCAAAATGACGCAACTCAAGGGGCCGCAGCGGGAGGCCACCCAGGATAGTGTGGACGATCTGCTCTCCCAACTCGGCCTCGAATAACCGGAGCCATTCATGGAAACGAAACACCTCACCATCGTGGGCGCCGGTCCGGCCGGTCTTTCCGCCGCCATCTACGCCGCCCGCGCCGGACTCTCCACCCTAGTGCTGGGCTGCGCCCCAAAAATCGCCGGGGACTACGACATCGACAACTACTTCGGGTTTCCCGAGACAATCTCCGGCAAGGAACTCGTGGAACGCGGCCGAGCCCAGGCCGAGCGCTTCGGCGCGGTAATCCGCTGCGATCGGGTCCTCGGCGTCCACATGGACGAGGACATGCGCTTTACCGTGAAAACCGAGGGCAGCGAGGTGAAGACCTGCGCCGTCATCCTGGCCACGGGGGTATCTCGGGTGCGCCCCGGAGTGGAAAACCTGGGCGACTACGAGGGCAAGGGCGTCTCCTATTGCGTGAGCTGCGACGGCTACTTCGTCCGTGGCAAGAAAGTTGTGGTCAT
>JBMCLC010000225.1:0-4171 GCA_048614715.1 Oceanidesulfovibrio sp. | reverse complement strand
CACATTCGGACACGGCGAGGCCGCCCTCGCCCGAGCAGCTCAGGCCAAGGACCTGGCTGCCATACTGCACAATGAGTTTTTCCGCATCAACCAGTGTGCCGGTCAGCGTGGCGCCGGCTGCGTTCTTGTGGCCGCCGCCGCCCAAGTGTTTGGCCACGAGCTGGACGTTGTCGTCGCCATGGGAGCGCAGACTGACCTTGACCACTCCGTCGTCCTGTTCGCGCATGGAGACGGCGATGCGCACGCCCTTGACGCGACGCAAGACCTCCACGAGGCCGTCGCAGTCGTAGCGGTCGGTGCCGGTGCGCTCCAACATGTCGCGGCTGATGCGCACGACGCCGACCTGGCCGTTGCAGTGCAGGGACGCCTGGCCAAGCGCATGTGACCAGAGCTTGATGCGCTGCGGAGTCCAGCTCTTTTCGAGCTTGGCGTTGAACGCGCCGGGGTCGAGCCCCAGGCGGATGATCTCCGCGGCGAGCTCCAGGGTTTCCGGCTTGGTGTTGCCGTAGCTGAAGTGGCCGGTGTCGCTGACCATGGCCAGATAGACGGCTTCGCCGAGGTCGCCTGTCAGGGGGATGTCCAATCTTTTGGCGATCTTGGCGACCATGGTTCCCACGGAGGGCTCGTTCACGTCCACCCAGTTCACGGAGCCGAACATGGTGTTGCCCAGGTGGTGGTCGATGTTCACGGTACGTTCCGGGACCACGATGTCGCGCACTTCCGGGTCCAGGCGGTCGATATCTCCGGAATCGATGATGATGGACCACGAGGGTGCGAAGCCGCCGAGCGTGGAATGCGCCGTTTCCGGATGTCCGAGCCAGGCGAAGGCGTCCGGCACGCCGACCGACGTGTAGTGGTGGAAACGCTTGCCCAGCGTGCGGAGCAGGTGGCACAGGGCCACGCCCGAGCCATATGCGTCGCCGTCCGGCGTGGCGTGTCCGGCCACCAGGAAGTCGTCCTTGGCGTGCAGGACGTTCAGTATTTCATCCACGACGGGCGGCATGGAGCATTTCCTCGAAGGAGTCCGCTCCTTCGTCCGGGGTTCCGGCGGCGTCATCGAATTGGAAAACGAGTTCGGGAACACGGCGGGTGGCGAAGCGCTTGCCAAGCTCGGTGCGCAGGAAACCGCGGGAATGGGCAAGCCCCTGCGCGGCCTGGTCGGCGTCTGCGTGAACTGCGTAGCGGACAGTCGCGACATTCATGGCTTGGTCCAGTGATACGTCCAGAACTGTGACGAGTTCGAGACGGGGGTCTTGCGTCTCTATCGCGATGATGTCGGCCAGCTCGCGCATGATGGTGTCGGCCAATCGCCGGGCGCGCTTCGAATCGGATTCTTTCATAAAAAAAGTGCAATGCAGGGGTCTACTCGGGGCAGAAAAGCTCGATGGAGCTGTCGGTTATCTCTTCCGGCGCGGCGGCTTCGAGCATGTTGAGGCACTTGGTCAGCCGGCTTTCCACGTGCTTCCATTCATTGGCCACGGTGGACGCTGCAAGCACGAGCCGAGTGTGGCTTTCCTGCGATTCCACCTCGGCCACGGACACGTTGAACTTGTTGCGCATCTTGCGTTTCAAGGATTGCGCCACAGACCGCTTGCCCTTGAGGGAAGCGTTGCCGTGCAGGGTGAACTCAACGCGCAGCACTCCGATAACCATACGCCATGATGAAGGGCGCACCCCCCTAGTCGAGGGTGCGCGCCTCCTCCACTTCCTCGAAGGCCTCGATCACGTCGCCGACCTTGATGTCGTTGAAGTTGGTGAGTCCGATACCGCACTCGTAGCCCTTCATCACTTCCTTGACGTCGTCCTTGAAGCGTTTGAGCGACGAGACCGTGCCGGTATAGGTCACCACGCCGTCGCGCAGCAGCCGGATGCCGGCGTTGCGGGTGATCTTGCCGTCCATGACGGCGCAACCCGCGACCATGCCGACCTTGGGCACGCTGAAGGTGTCGCGCACCTCGGCCTGACCCAGGTAGACCTCGCGGACTTCCGGGGCGAGCATGCCTGAGAGCGCGTCCTTTATGTCGCTCACCAGCTTGTAGATGATGTCGTAGAAGCGGATGTCGACCTTTTCCTGCTCGGCCACGTCCTTGACCTTGGCAGAGGGGCGCACGTTGAAGCCGATGATGACGGCCTTGGACGCCGAGGCGAGCATGATGTCCGACTCGGTGATGGCGCCTGTGCCGCCGTGGATCACGTGGACCTTGACCTCGTCCGTGGAGAGTTTGGCCAAAGCCTCGGACACGGCCTCCAGGGAGCCCTGGACGTCGGACTTGATGACCAGGTTGAGGATCTGGGCCTCGCCCTCGGCTTTCTGGGCCAGGAAGGTCTCCAGGGTGATCTTGGATTCCTTGGCGAGATCTTTCTCGCGCTGCTTGAGCTGGCGCGATTCGGCGATGCGGCGGGCGACCTTGTCGTCCTCCACGCCCACGAACTCGTCGCCTGCTTCCGGAACGCCCTCGAAACCCTGTACCTCCACGGGCATGGCCGGGCTGGCCTCGTCCACCTTGTCGCCCTGGTCGTTGAACATGGCGCGCACGCGGCCGGAGAAGAGGCCGCAGACAAAGGGGTCGCCCTGGCGCAAGGTGCCTTCCTGGACGAGCACGGTGGCCACGGCGCCGCGGCCCTTGTCCAGCCGCGCCTCCACGATGTGGCCGCGGGCGGGCTTGTCCGGGTTGGCCTTGAGTTCGAGCACCTCGGACTGGAGAATGATCATTTCGAGCAGTTCATCCAGGCCGGTGTGCTGCTTGGCCGAGACATGGGCGTAAATTGTCTCGCCGCCCCAGTCTTCGGGCAGCAGACCCATGTCCGCCAGCTCGCGCTTCACGCGGTCCGGATCGGCGCCTTCCTTGTCCATCTTGTTGACGGCCACCACGATGGGCACGCCGGCGGCGCGGGAGTGGTTCACCGCTTCGCGGGTCTGATCCATCACGCCGTCGTCCGCGGCGACCACCAGGACCACGATGTCCGTGACCTGGGCGCCGCGAGCGCGCATGGCGGTGAAGGCTTCGTGGCCGGGAGTATCCAGGAACACGACCTCGCCGCGAGGCGTGGGCACGTGGTAGGCGCCTATGTGCTGGGTGATGCCGCCTGCCTCGCCGCCCGTGATGTTGGATTCGCGGATGGCGTCGAGCAGGGAGGTCTTGCCGTGGTCGACGTGGCCCATGATGGTCACGACGGGCGGACGGCCCTTCAGGCTCTCGGGCGCGTCTTCCTCGCGCGGGGCGATGTACGCATCTTCGGAGAAGCCGACCTTCTCGACCTCATAGCCGAATTCGGAGGCCACGAGGCTTGCGGTGTCGAGATCCAGGGACTGGTTGATTGTGGCCATAACGCCCAGGCCCAGAAGGACCTTGATGACCGATTGCGCCTTGACGCCCATCTGGTGCGCCATGTCCGAGACGCGAATGGCCTCGTCGATGCGCAGTTTGCGCTTGGCTTGCTTGAGCGGCTGCGAAGCCTGCTCGGCCATGGTCGAGCTGTGGGCGTGTTCCGCGTCGAACTGGGGACGCCTGCCGCGGCGGGGGCGGGTCTTGCCGCCGGTCTTGTCGCGCACGGGCTGGGACTTCTTCTTTTTGGCCTGCAGCGAAGCACGGCGGCGATCCTCTTCCTCGGAAAGGCTCTGGGAGAAGTCCACCACGCGGCGGTCCTTCTTGCGGCCGCTACCCTTACGCTGGGCGGCGGGCGGGGTTCCCGGAGTACCCGGAGATGCGGGGCGCGGGGCGCGTCCACTGGGATCGGGCATGCCTTCCTTGGCGAGTTCGGCCTCGGCCTGGATACGGGCGACCTCCGCCGGATCGGGCATGGAGATGACCCGGACCTGTGGACCGGATTCGGGCTCTTCCTTCTTCTTGGCCTTTTTCTTGGGCTTCTTGTCCCTGGCGGGCTTCTTGGCCTCTTCGGCTTCCTGCCCGGCCTTTTCGGGAGCGGCTTCGGCTGCTTCCTCGGCCTTTTTGGCAGGCTCCTCGGCCGGAGCTTCCGCCTCGGCTAGGGCTTCGGCATCCACGTGTTTGCGGGCCACGGGCTCTTCCGCAGGGGCGGCCTCGGCAGGCTCCTCGGGCGCGGCCTCGCCGGCTGCTTCTGCAGCCTCTTCGACCGGTGAGGGGGGCTCCTCGACCTGGGCTTCCGGCTTGGGAGCCGCTTCGCCCGGTGTGGCTATGATGCGTGCGCCGCG
>JBMCLC010000224.1:0-4175 GCA_048614715.1 Oceanidesulfovibrio sp. | reverse complement strand
GTCCAGAAGCGGGGGCGGGATGGTGTCCAGCACGTTGGCCGTGCAGATGAACATGACCTTGGAGAGATCGAAAGGCACGTTGAGGTAGTGGTCGGAGAACGAGTGGTTCTGTTCCGGGTCCAGCACCTCGAGCAGGGCCGACGACGGGTCGCCGCGGAAATCCGTGCCGACCTTGTCGATCTCGTCGAGCATGATGACCGGGTTTCTCGTCCCGGCCTGCTTGATGGCCTGGATGATCCGGCCGGGCATGGAGCCGATGTAGGTGCGGCGGTGGCCGCGGATTTCGGCCTCGTCCCGCATGCCGCCCAGGGACATGCGCACGAACTTGCGGTTCAGCGCGCGTGCGATGGAGCGGCCCAGGGACGTCTTGCCCACGCCGGGAGGACCTACGAAGCAGAGGATGGGACCCTTCATCTTGGGGTTCAGCTTGCGCACGGAGAGATACTCGAGGATGCGGTCCTTGACCTTTTGCAGGTCGTAGTGGTCCTCGTCCAGAATCTCGTTCGCCTTCTTGATGTCCAGCCGGTCGCGCGAGGTCTTCTTCCAGGGCAGTTCGATGAGCCAGTCCAGGTAAGTGCGAACCACCGTGGCCTCGGACGAATCCGGATGCATGGAGGTGAGGCGCTTGAGCTGTTTGTCCGCCTCCTTCTTGACCTCCTTGGGTAGTCCGGCCTTGTCCAGCGCTTCCTGGAGCTGTTCGAACTCCTCGGTTTCCGCGCCTTCCTCGCCCAGCTCCTTGCGAATGGCCTTCATCTGCTCGCGCAGGAAAAAGTCCTTCTGGGCCTTGTCCATGCCCTCCTTGGCCGAGGATTGGATCTTGGCCTGCATGGTGGCGAGCTCCAGTTCGCGCACGAGCTGGTCGTTCACCAGGGAGAGCCGGCGCATGGGGTCGCGCTCTTCCAGAATGGCCTGCGCCTCCTGCGGGGAGAGCCGCAGGTTGGAGGCGATAAGGTCGGCAAGACGGCCCGGGTCGTCCACGTTGTTCAGGACGGCCATGATGTCGGACGGCGAAATGCCCCGCAGGGTCAGAATCTTTTCGCTTTGCTCCTTGGCCGCGCGCATGAGCGCGATCTGCTCCAGGGACAGGTCCTCTATCTCGGGCTCGCCGATGGTTTCTACGCGGGCCTGCAGGTGCGGCTCGGTGGAGGTGTATTCCTTGACCATGGCGCGGGAAACGCCCTGAACCAGCACCTTGAGGCGGCCGTCGGGCATTTTGAGCATGCGCATGATCATGGCAACGGTGCCGATCTCGTACAGATCATCCGGTCCTGGCTCGTCCACGTCCTCGTCGCGCTGGGTGAGAATGGTGATGAAACGGTTGGAGTTGAGGGCCGCGTCCACAGCGGCCACGGATTTCTCCCGGCCCACGAAGAGGGGGAGAATCATGTAATTGAACACCACTATGTCGCGCACTGGCAGCACAGGCATCTCGTCCGGGATTTCCATGGTGGTGGTCTCCCCGGATTCGTTCAGGGCTTCTTCCAGCTGGCGCGCCTCTTCTTCGTTTTCCAACAAGATTTCTTGCGTGGTGTGTCTTTCTTCGCCCATGTGTATGGTAACCTCCCTGTATTCGGGGGAATCATGCCGGAATCGCGCGATTCGCGGACAGTGCGGAGTCCAAAACGCGTCTGGTGCGAAACGCATGTTCCCACAAGTACGGATAGATAATCGCTCGGCCGCGTTTGTCCAGTGCGGGTCCTGGAGAAAAGCCCCTCCTCAGCGTGCTATGGAGAATCCGGAAAACGATTCGTCCTCTGTTTCGTTGCATTCGATGGATTCCACCGAGGCGTGGGGCGGCCCCTGACGTAGTTTGTCGCGGAAAGCGGCCAGGGAGTCGTCGTCCCCCTGGGCCTTGGCCTCCACGCGTCCGTCCGGGAGGTTGCGCACCCAGCCGGCCAGACCCAGGGAGTGGGCGGTTTCCTGCGTGAAGCCTCGGAACCAGACACCTTGCACGCGTCCCGATACATAGCAGTGCAACGTTTTAGGCATCGATCCTCCTGAAAGTTTTCTGATCAGAACCAATCTACAGGAGCGGCGCAAGGAAATGAAGGTGGTGATTTGGGGAGGTGAGACAATAATCAGCAGGGAGGCGCGCACAAAATGGCGCGCATGTCGCTCCGGCGCTGGCGGCGTCGGTTCCCGGACCCGGGAAAGGTAAAGTGGGAGCCATGCTCCCTGCCGGGGTGCGGAACAGCGTCCCGCGTCGCAGCATGGTGCGGCAGAGCTACAGCGCTCCCTGCATCTGGTAGCTGTAGTAGTCGTCTTCCGTGACGATGATGTGGTCCAGCAGGCGGATGCCCACCTCGTCGCAGGCGCGTTTCACCCGCTCGGTCAGTAGGTCGTCCATGCCGGAGGGTTTGGGGTCGCCCCCGGGGTGGTTGTGCACGATGATGAAGCTGGCGGCCTTGCGGCCCAGCGCCTTGGCGATAAGTTCGCGGGGGTAGACGGCGGTTTCGTTCACTGTGCCCGTGGTGACGCGCTCCCAGCCGATGAGCCTGTTCTTGGTGTCCACGAGCGCCATCCAGAACTCCTCCACGGACAGATGGCCGAGGCGGCACATGGCCATTCGCGCGGCGTTGGCCGGATGGCTGAGGATCTCCCGGCTTCTGGCCGTATCTTCCTCCACGCGGGCGCGGACTTCCTTGAACAGGGTGAAGAACGTTTCGGCCGAGGGGCCGAGCCCCTTCACCTCGGAAAGCTCCTCCGGCCTGGCCAGCATCACGCCGCGCAGGGACCCGCAGCGATCGATCAGCTCTTTGGCCATGGGCTTGGTGTCCCGTCTGGGGATGGTGAATGCGAGCAGGAGCTCGAGGATCTCGTAGTCGGCCAGCCTCGTGGGGTCCTGGCAGAGGCGCTCCTTGAGCCGCTGGCGGTGGCCGTGGTAGTGGGGCTTGTCCGCCATTACGCCGCCCCTCCCGGCGCTGGACGCCGCGTCGCGGAGTGCCCGCCGGATGCGGCGTCGCCGGGGAACAAGGCGGCCATGCCGGCCACGAGGCGCTCCAAAGCCTGCTCCGGCGTGCGCTCGCCGGATTTGACCCCGTACTCGGCTTCCAGCGCCAGGTCGAAGAGTACGGCTATGCGCGAGCGGCCCAGCCGCCTGGCCAATCCTTCCTTGGCCCGCATTACGGATGGCGGCAGACGCACGGCCTGGGTCTCGCCGGCGTCGATCTGCCAGAGGATGCGCGCCTCCCGCGCGAGCAGGGACAAGAGCGGGAAGAGCATGCCCTCGCCGCCGAGTCGGTCGGCGAAAACCTGCCGCCACACGGCCACGGAGGCCGTGCCTTTCTGCAACGCCTGAATGAAGCTGAAAATGTCGATGTCCGGGGCGTAGGCAGTTTCCCTGGCGAGCTCCATGCCTATGAGTGGTTCGCCGCTCGCCTGGGCGGCCACGGCGAGCTTGTCCATCTCCGCGCTTATGGCGGCGGCGTCCAGGGGCAGGGATTCGGCAAGGAACTGCATTGCCCGGGGATCAAAGGACACGGACCGCCTTTTGGCTTCGCGTTCCAGCACGGCGGCCATCTTGTTGCGCATGATGCCCGGGGATTGCCAGAACCAGCCGCGATCCTGGGCGAGCTTCCAGAATTTCTGTTTGGTCAGGTGGGCCGGCGGTTTGGGCTGGTTGCGCTGCCAGGAGGACTCCAGACAGAAGACGGGAAAGGCGTGTTCCTTGAAGCCGGCCAGCGCCGGCGTGAGGGCCTTCCAGTCCGCGGCCAGGAGCTTTTCCGCGTGGCGGAGCACAATGCACTTGGCCGTGCCCGTAAGCGATTGCAGGGTGATGTCTTCCCAGAACTGCGGGGTGAGCCCTTCCTCGGCCCAGTAGACGCGGCGGTCGAACCCTTGCTTATCGCCAGTCCCGCCGAGCAGACCGCCGCCCGACTCGGCCGGAGCGTACTGTTTCATGAGCTCCTGGACCTTGCCCTGGACGATCTTGGAGTCCGGACAGGCAAGAAAGTAGAAGCCGGGTCGGTCGGCGCCGGGCCGCGAGGGGTTCCCAGATGCCGGGGGGGAGGCGGACATGGGACTCATGGGGCGTCAGCATACGGCGGGTGGCATGCCGCTGGCAAGCCCGCGCCGACGCCCCGGTGCACAAAATCCGTCAGGTCGCGACCACGTTGACGAGCTTGCCGGGAATGACCACGACCTTGCGCACGGTCTTGCCCTCGAGGTGCTTTTGC
>JBMCLC010000223.1:0-4182 GCA_048614715.1 Oceanidesulfovibrio sp. | reverse complement strand
GTCGAACACGGCGCCGCAACCCTTGCAGTGGAAATGGTGGTGCGGCGCGACGTCGCCGTCGAACCGGGCGGCGCCCGACAGCGGTACACGCGTGACGAAACCTGCCTCCTCGAGCATGGCCAGGGTTCGATAGACGGTGTCCCTGGACACGGCCGGGATTTTCTTCCGCACCCGCTCGTAGAGAGCCTCCACGCAAGGGTGGTCTTCTGCGGTCACCATCTCTCGGAAGATGACTTCGCGCTGGTGCGTCACCTTCAGATTGGCCAAACGGCACGCCTCCCGAAAGGCGTCCACCTGCGGCTCGGGTCCGGCCGGTCTCTGTGTGCCCTGCTTATCCATAATTATTCCTAAAAAGGAATCTGTCCTAATTTGTTCCATCTGTCAATACATGTCCGCAAAGCATTCGGTGGCGGGATATGATATATGCAAATCGTTGGCAGGCTCGCCGACTGATGATACACGGTCTTACCCTCTCATTATTCCATTCCACTGGCGATTTTTCGGGAGATTCATGAGGACCAAGCACGAAAGCGCCAAGGGGCCGAAGCAGGACGAGCTGGAGAAGGAGCTGCGGTCTGCCCGCGAACGCATTGCCGAGCTGGAATCCGAGCTTGCCGCGCTCCGGCGATCCACCCTCCAGGAGGTCGAGCGGCTCGAACTCCTCTACAACAAGGCGCCCTTGGGGTATCAGTCTCTAAACGAGCAGGGAAATTTCCTGGAGGTCAACCAGACCTGGCTGGATCTGCTCGGCTATACCCGTGACGAAGTCATCGGCAAGAACTTCAGCGAGTTCCTGGCTCCTGAATGGCGGGATCACTTTCGCGAGAACTTTCTCCGTTTCAAAGCCATCGGCGAAATCCTCGGCGTGGAGTTCGAGCTGGTGTGCAAGAACGGTTCGCAGATCATCGTCTCCTTCGACGGCCGCATCAGCACCGACGAAAACGGCGCCTTCCTGCAGACACATTGCCTGTTCCAGGAGATAAGCGTTCGCAAGGCATACGAGGAGGCCTTGCGCAAGAGCGAAGCCACCCTGAACGCCCTGGTCAACGGCTCCCCCAGTCCCACTTTCGTCATAGACAGAAACCACACCGTGACACACTGGAACCGGGCCATCGAGAACCTTTCCGGAACCAAGGCCGCGGACGTGCTCGGAACGCGCAACCACTGCACCATGCTCTATGGTCAGATACGGCCCTGCCTGTGCGACCTCGTTCTCGACAGAACTTTCGACGAGTTCGATACATGGTATCCCAACGCGTGGGAGCCCTCTCCCCTGCTGCCGGACTGCTACACGGCCACCGACCTTTTCCCGGGCCTGGGCGCGGAAGGACGCTGGCTCACGTTCACGGCGGCGCCCATCATCGACGCGGATGGCGAAATCATCGGCGCGATTGAAGTGATCGAGGACATTACCGAAAAGAAGCGGGCCGAGGATGAGCTGCGCCGAAACGAGGAACGCTACCGTCTGCTGGTGGAAAACCAGAACGATCTGATGGTCAAGGTCGACTCCGAAGGCCGCTTCCTGTTCGTCAGCCCCAGCTATTGCGAGCTCTTCGGCAAAAGCAGGGAGGAGCTTCTGGGCCATCAGTTCATGCCCCTGGTGCACGAGGACGACAGGGAGTCCACGGCCGAGGCGATCAAAACATTATACGAACCGCCGTACACGGCGTACATGACCCAGCGCGCCATGACCAGGCACGGCTGGCGCTGGCTCGCCTGGTCGGACAAGGCCATCCTCGACGAAAACGGCGACATCGAATCCATAGTGGGCACAGGGCGGGACATCACCGAACAGAAGCAGGCCGAGGAGGCGCTGCGCGACCGCGAAGCATACCTGCACAGCATTTTCCGGGCCTCGCCCGTGGGGATAGGCGTGGTCTCCAACCGGGTCTTCACGCAGGTCAACCAGCGCATGTGCGAAATGACCGGCTACAGCAGGGAGGAGTTGATCGGCCAAAGCTCGCGGATCATCTATCCCAGCGATGAAGACTACCTGTTTGTCGGCAACGAGAAATACAGACTGATACGGGAACATGGAACCGGCTCCGTGGAAACACGCTGGCAACACAAGGACGGCTCCACGATTGACGTTGTTCTGAGCTCCACGCCACTGGTCCCCGACGATCCACAGGCCGACGTCATGTTCACCGCTATGGACGTCACCGAGCGCAACAGGGCCTCGGAAGCGCTGCGGCAAAGCGAGGAGCGGTATCGCGTCCTGTACGAAAACGCGCCCATCGGCATCGTCCAGACTTCGCTCGAGGGCCGTTACCTCCATGTCAACTCCCAGCTCGCCGCCATGCACGGTTACGACTCGCCCGAGGAGCTGCTCAAGAATGTCTCCTCCATAGAAAACCAGGTCTACGCCGATCCCGAGGACAGAAAACGGCTCCTGCGGCTGCTCGTCGAGCATGGTGAAGTGCGGAACTACGAATGCCGGCACCGCACGCGGGACGGTGGGACATTCTGGGTCTCCACCAGCCTGCGCGCCTCACTGGACGAAAACGGCGAGATCCAGCACCTGGACGGCTTCACCATAGACATCACCGAGCGCAAGCGCATGGAGCAGGCCCTTCGGGACAGCGAGGTAAAGTTCCGCAACTTCTTCGAGCACGCCGCCGAAGGCATCCTGCTGAGTTACTCGGACACGACCATCATCGACGCGAACCCCGCTGCTGCGGATATCCTCGGCTATGCCTCCCCCAAGGAGCTCGTGGGCGTCAAGGGCAAGAATCTGGTCCACCCTGACGACTTGAAGAAGACGCCCCTCATCACCAACTGGGCGGAAGCGACGCGGGGCGGCGTGGTCTCGCTCGAGCGCCGCTACCGCCGCTCAGACGGCAGCTACGTGCCTGTGGAGTCCACCATCAAGTTCCTCGCGGACACGGGCGTGCACCATGTGATTTTCCGGGACATCACCGAGCGCAAGGAGGTGGAGGCGAAACTCGTGCGGGCCAAGGAGGAGGCGGAATCCGCCAACCGCGCCAAGTCGGAGTTCCTGGCCAACATGAGCCATGAAATCCGCACCCCGCTCAACGGCATGCTCGGCATGCTCCAGCTCATGCACACCACCAATTTGAACCAGGAGCAAGGCAATTATGTGGATACATCCATCCAGGCCTGCAAACGGCTGACGCGCCTGCTCTCCGACATTCTGGACCTCTCGCGGGTGGAGGCCGGCAAGATCAGTCTCCACGCCGAAGCATTCGACCTGTACGACCTGCTGCATCAGGGCAAGGAGCTGTTCCAGCCCGTGGCCGACCAGTCCGGACTTGCCCTCGAGCTGCACATAGATCCCACTGTGCCGCGCCACGTGATCGGCGATTCCTCCAGGTTGCTGCAGATACTCAACAACCTCATAGGCAACTCCGTGAAGTTCACTCCCGCGGGCAGGGTGTCGGTGGAGGCGCGACTGCTGCCGTCCACCACATCCGGCAGGGTCTCCGTGGACTTCTCGGTAGCCGACACGGGCATCGGCATTCCGAAGGAGAAGATTGAGGGGCTCTTCCAGCCGTTCGTCCAGGCCTTCGAGGGCTACACGCGCGAATACCAGGGGGCCGGGCTCGGCCTCTCCATCTGCAAGCGCCTCGTGGAAATCATGGGCGGCGAAATAACCGTGGACAGCAAGGTGGACCGCGGCACCACGGTCCACGTGCGCCTCGACTTCGAAGAGACCGACGCCCCCCGGGAGTACGACGACGACACACGGCAAAACATCCCGAATCACAACGCCGCCCGCCGGATTCTCGTCGTGGAGGATGACATGGCCAGCCGGTTCGCCATCCAGAAGCTCCTGGAAAAGCACGGCTATGAGGTGGTCGTGGCGACCAACGGCCGCCAGGCGCTCGATACCCTGCGCGACCTGACCGTGGACGCCGTGTTCATGGACGTCCAGATGCCCATTATGGACGGCATCGAGGCGACGATGGCGATACGCGCGGGCGAAGCCGGCGACGACGCCAAAACGGCGCCCATAATCGCACTCACGGCCCACGCCATGTCCGGCGACAGACAAGCCCTGCTGGAGGCCGGCATGGACGAGTAGATCCCCAAGCCCGTCAACCTTGATGCGCTGCTGGAGATAGCCAACCGGCTCACTTCCGCCGGCGATGCATAGTGTGTCGTTGCGCACATGCAGGGGTTGAAACAACCATGTATGTGCGCAACGAGCGCTCGCCGAAA
>JBMCLC010000222.1:0-4184 GCA_048614715.1 Oceanidesulfovibrio sp. | reverse complement strand
GAGACTTTTTCCAAGTTCCAGGAGTTCAACGATCCGTTTGCCAGCCTGGAGCAGATCGCCCAGGGCGTGTCCAAGGACGTGGTCTTTTCCTCCAAGGTGCTGCGCGCGGCGAACTCGGCCTATTTCGGGTATGCCGAAGAGGTGACCTCGGTTCAGCACGCCGTCCGCATTCTGGGATACAACAATCTGAAAACCCTTTACTTTCGCGAGCATTTCAGAATGTTGGACTCCTCGGAATCCAACGCCTCACATCGTCGGGGGCTCTGGAAGCACGCCATGCTCACGGCCGTCGCCGCGAACCACATCGCGTCCGCGTTCGGCAGGACCATGCCGGAGACCGCGTTCACCCTCGGCTTGATGCACGATATCGGCAAGTTCATCCTGTGCCAGATGCCCATGCACGAGGAGGGGCACAAGCGGGTCTACCGTGTTTTGGACTGGGAGCCCGTGGTGCGCACCAGCGATGATCTGAGCATTTCCGTGGACCTGGAGCGCAAGCTGCTGGGCGTGGACCATTGTCTGCTGGGCAAGATGGCCATGGACGACTGGGAGCTGCCTGAACTCATGGCCCGGGTGGTGCACCACCACCATTCCGGCCACTACGCCGCGCAGGAGATGGATGAAGAGACGCAGGCGTATGTAGCTGTTGTCCATGCCGCGGATTTCATTGCCCGCGTGTTCGAGCACCGGGGCGATACCGAGCTGCCTCCGGGCGGCAGCCTGGAGCCGGAGTTCATCGCCATGACCAGCAGGCCGGCGATGGAAAAGGCGGTACTCGGCGGCACCATGCATCAGGAACTGCTCAACGCCGAGGCCCTCGCCCAATTGAGTTGACCGGCGTCTCGTGCCGGCCTTTGCTGTGTCGCGCATATTCCCCGCCGACCGTTGGGAAGGCCTCGCATTGTTGCGGGTTGCGGCGCGAGGAAATGAACGCGTCGGCGACCGCACTACATGGAGGGCAGGAGCCGCGGCAGGTACTCTCCGGCGGCGCCGATGAGCATGACGTCCATGTGCGGCGACAGGGGGGTGGGTTCGAGGTTGACCTCGATGAGGAACGCGCCGTTGGCTGCGGCTGCGTCCGCCAGAGTGGCCGCCGGCTGCACCAGTCCGGACGTGCCGGCGACGATGAAGACCTGAGAGTTCATGGCGGCTTCGAAAGCCCGTGTCCACATGGCTTGGTCGAGATGCTCACCGAACCAGATCACGCCGGGGCGTAGCATGCCGCCGCAGGAACATGTGGGCGGGTTCTCCGGATCGGCGCCGAGCTCGGGGTCGCGGTTCTCCATAGTGTTGTTGCAGGCCATACAGCGGACTTGCCAGATGGAGCCGTGGAGCTCTATGACGTTTCGGCTGCCCGCCGCGGCGTGGAGGCCGTCCACATTCTGGGTGAAAATCATGGTTCCCGGGCGAAGCTTTTCCAGAAGCGCCAGTGCGTGGTGGGCCTGATTGGGTCGCGCATTGGCTATTGCCTGGCGCCTCCATGCGTAGAATTCCCAGATCGTGGCCGGATCCGCGGCGAATGCTTCGGGCGTGGCGAGTTCGAGGGGATTATGGCCTTTCCAGAGCCCCCCGGGGCCGCGGAAAGTGGGAATGCCGCTTTCGGCCGAAACGCCAGCGCCCACGAGAACGCCGATGCGCTCCGCTGTACTGATGGATGCCGCGGCATCCCGGAGATCACGATTCATACCTTATACTTAACCGCTTTTATATGAATAAAGCAACGTGAATATCATGTTGCATGCCAGGTGAAAAAACATTCGATACAGTGGAGGACCGCGGTGACTCAGGAAATGCAGGTGGATGTCGGATCGGCAGCGCTGGAAGAAAAATTGTTCGCGCTGCCCGGGCCAGTCGTCGTAAGCGCGTGTCTTGCCGGGTTGCCCACCCGTTACGACGGCACGGACAAAGCCCATCCGCTGGTCGCCAGGCTGGTGGCGGCGGGCAGAGCGTTGCCCCTGTGCCCGGAACAGTTAGGCGGATTGCCGACGCCGCGCAGACCGTACGAACGGCTCGACGGCAGGGTGCTGGACCCGGAAGGCGGCGACGTGACTGAACAGTTCGAACTCGGGGCGCGCGCCGCAGTGGAATTGTGCATTCAGGCGGGCGTGCGCGCGGCGGTGCTCCAGCCGCGCTCTCCGAGCTGCGGCTCTGGCATGGTCTACGACGGAGCGTTCCGGGGGGTTCTCGTGCCGGGAAACGGCGTGTTCGCGCAGATGCTCGCCGAGGCCGGCATCGAGCTGATCAACGCAGATACGTTCGGAGCCGACACACCTGGAGCTGGTGCGCCTGAACAGGAAGAGTAAGGCTATTCCCTTTCGGGGATCAGCGTCACCTCGATCTCTTCATCATCCTCGTTTTCGGAGATTTCGTAGCGTCCCGCGCGCACGGCCGACAGGCCGCTTTTCTCCGCCTCCTGGGTAAAGGCGTTCTCGATGGCGTAGGCGGCGTCTTCCTCGCAATCTCTGTTGAAGTAGATGCGCAGGGGGCCGCCGGCCGTTTCTGGAAACTGCACGAGGTAGACGTTGTGCGAGGCAAAGACGAGGTCGTCGTAGGCATACGTGGCCTCGAAGCCGATGGCTTCCATGATGTCCCGCACGAGGCCCAGGGGACGGTCCGGAGTGGATTCGTTGTTCATTGGCGTGGGTATCCGTTCGATTGCTGGTGGCGAATCCGCCGGCCGTGCCCGGGCCGGGCGCAATTGCCGTTATTGCTCAGAGCAGAATGTTCCAAGCACTCTGTTCTCGAGGCTTTCGCCGCGTGGCTCTGCTTTCTGCGGTGCCGTGCCTATTATTTAGAGCAACACAATGCTCTCAACCTGAACATTGCCTGCTCTGAGTAATGCCGGCGCGGACGCCGCCAGAATAGATATGCAAAAGCGCCGCGGAGTCGGGAGGGACCCCGCGGCGCATGGGGACCGGAAAGGTTCCGGACAACGCGACTACTGGGCTTCGGCCGTGTTCGCGGAGCGCTCCTTGGCCAGTTCGTCCGGGGTAAGGTTCCACCAGGCAGTGCCGTCGCTGGACTTGCGAACCTTCACAAGCTTGGAATCCTCGCAGAATATCTTGTTGAGCAGGAAGACCCACTCGCCCTCAATTTCGTTCCACACGCCGTACACCTTGCACTGGTCGCCGCGGCGCAGCATGGCGAGCTCCTTGTCCACGAAATCCGAGGGGCCGACGTGGACGAGGATATCCTCGTTGGTGTCGCGATCCTCCACGAGAATGCCGGTGCCGGGGGCCATGTCCGGATAGGGCTGGATGGGCACGAGGCGCATGAAGGTGGCGTAGAACTTCTCCCGATCCTCGGGGATATACAGGTCATTGTACTCGCTGCTTTCTTCCCAGCCCTCCAGGTTCATATCGTCAGCGGCAAACGCCGGCATGGCGAAGCAGAGGGCGAGCAGGCACAGCAACAAACCAACGGTAAATCGGTGGAGCATGGTATTCCTCCGAAAAGCTTGGGATATCATTATGTTTAAGAATTCTGCCCGTATTCATCCATTGTAAGTATTCCCGATGCATTTGCAACCGATTTTTGGGGGATCACGTCTGCAACCCTCGCGCGGGGGCACCTTGTTGCAACGGCTTCGTAGTCATACAATTCGTATGGATTCCCATCCCGCAACTCAAGGAGGCACCATGATCGCGAAGACGACTTTCGGCGCGCACGGACCAGCGGTTACCCGCGTGGGACTCGGAGGAGAAGGCGTGCTGCGCACCTTTGGCCTTGAAAATGAGGCTCAGGCTGTCATATCCGCGGCGCTGGACAACGGCCTCGACTACTTTGACACCGCGCCGGCCTATTCCGGCAGCGAGTCGTACCTGGGCGCCGCATGGCGCAACGCTCCTGGCGCGCGAGAGACGATATTCCACACAAGCAAGTCGGCGCAACGTACGGCGGAAAGCGCTCGGGAAGACCTGGCGAGGACGCTGAAGACCCTGGGCACCGAGTATCTGGACCTGTGGCAGATCCACGATGTGCGCACCATGGACGACGTGCGCGCCATAGAAGGGCCGGGCGGTTCGCTCGCGGCCTTTGCGGAGGCCAGAGACAAGGGCGCTGTCAGGTACATAGGCGTGACCGGCCACCACGATCCGCGTGTGCTCACCCATTGCGTGCAATACTGGCCCCTGGACTGCGTGCTGCTGCCGGTGAATCCGCTGGAGGCCGTGCTGGGCGGATTC
>JBMCLC010000221.1:0-4185 GCA_048614715.1 Oceanidesulfovibrio sp. | reverse complement strand
GCCAGAAATGGTGCTGGCCAAGCCCGTGCAGCGCGAGGACGGAATGGTCCTGCTCGCCGAAGACACGGAGCTGACCTCCACGCTCATAAAGCGTCTGGAAACCATGGACGTCGAGCATATCGTGGTGAAGGGCAACCCCGTGGACATGGATGGCCTGCTGGCCACCACTTCCACGACGGCGGAGGACCTGGACCGCCTGTTCAGAAAGCACACGGAAAATGCATTCATGATGAAGCTCAAGGCGCACCTCGCGGAGTATTTCCAGGTGAAAGCCGCGGCCAGAGCGGCGGATATGATGCAGGCAGAGGACGACGAGGACGCATCGTGACGGATACCCTGCGCACCGTCCGCAAGGACGCCATACTGCAGGTCAGCGATCTGCCCACTCTTCCCAGGGCGCTGGACGAGGTGAGCCGTCTGGTGGAGGACCCGAACTCCTCCACGGACCAGATCGCCAGGGTCATCGCTTACGATCAGGTGCTTTCGGCCAAGATCCTCAAGATGGTGAATTCCCCCATCTACGGTTTTCCCGGGCGCATCGGCTCCATTTCCCATGCGCTCGTTCTGTTGGGGTTCAACGTCATCAAGGGCGTGATCATCTCCACCTCGGTCTTCGACACCATGAACAGGTCCATGGCCGGCCTGTGGGAGCATTCCGTGGGCTGCGCCCTGGCCTGCGCCGAGGTTGCCAAGGTCGCCGGGCTCAAGGACCCCGAGGAGTACTCGGTGTGCGGACTTCTGCACGACCTGGGCAAGGTGGTAGCCGCCGTGCAGTTGCCGGAGCTGAAGCAGGAGATAGATGAACGGATCGCCCGGGACGATCTGACCTATCGGGAGGCCGAGCAGCTAGTTCTCGGGTTCGACCACGAGCACGTCAACGCCTGGCTGGCCGACCACTGGCATCTGCCGCTCATGATCCGCGAAGGCATAAGCCGCCACCACACGCCGCTGCGTGCCCGGCATTTCCCGGCCGCGGCCAGCGTCGTCCACGTGGGCGACTTCCTTGTGCGGCTTCTCGAATACGGTTCCGGCGGGGATGACAACGTGCCGGCCCTGGAGCCGAAGGCGCTCCGGCTGCTCAAGATAGGCACCGGCGAGCTGGAACGGACCATAGGCGCACTCAGCGAAAAGTTGATCGATGTTGCATCAGTCTCATTTGCATAGCCACTCCCTGTCGCAAGGCGGTCTGTGTCTGTTCATGCCTTTCGTGCGCGGCATGCTGATCACCAAGGACGACAGCCTGGAAACCGTGTTCCAGAGCCTCGCGCCGGTGAAGCGCATGTCCTGGGAGTGTTTTTCCACCACGGCCGGCGCCATGGAAAGGCTCTTTACGGACCCCCCGGACATCCTGGTGGTGGACGACACCCTGGATAACGGCGCGGGCGCCAAGTTCGTCAATATCATCAAGAGCGAGAACGTTTACCGTCGGCTGCCAGTGGTGCTCTGCCTGGAGCGGGATGCCCTGCAGAACGGGCTGATCTGGAACCAGATCGAGGCGGATGATTTCCTGCTCAAGCCGCTCGATCCCGAGGAGACGGCCTCGCGCATCGCCATTACCCTGAACCGCTCCGTGCGGTCCATGGACGCCAATCCGCTGAGCAGTCTGCCGGGCAACACCTCCATCATCCAGCGCATCCAGGAACTCGTGGACGCGGGCCGCGAGTTCGCCTTGCTCTATTGCGATCTCGACCACTTCAAGTCCTACAATGACAAGTATGGGTTCATCCGCGGCGATGAGGTGCTCATGATGACCTCGCGGGTCATCGTGAATACGATCCGCTCCATGGGGCTCGACTACTCCTTCGTCGGCCACGTGGGCGGCGACGACTTCCTGTGCATTGTGCCCATGGCCATGGCCGAGGAGTCATGCCGCCGGATCATCGGCAACTTCGATCCCATCCTGCCGAATTTCTACGACCCCGAGGACCGCGACAAGGGATGCATCTACGCCGAGAACAGGCTTGGCGAGAAGCAGTGCTTCCCGCTGATGACCATGTCCATCGCCGTGGTCATGAATCATGGCGGCAAGATCCAGCACTACGGCGCCGCCGCATATGCAGCCAGCCAGCTGAAGAAGATGGCCAAGGAGAAGGAAGGCAGCGTCTATGTCATCGACCAGCGCAACGCCTGATTCCCCAGCGCCTGGGCATGTCCAACGCTTTCTGACGCATCTTGAGGCGGAGAAGGGCTTTTCGGCGCATACCCTGTCCGCCTATCGCCGCGACCTTCTGCAGTTCCACGAATTCCTTGTCGCCACCGGGCGCGGCACCCTGGACGATCCGGCCTCGGTGACCAAGGCGCACGTGCGCGCGTATCTTGCGGAGCTGCACAGGCTGCGCACCGCGAAGTCCACCATGGCGCGCAAGCTTTCGGCACTGCGCTCCTTGTTCAAATTCCTCCTGGCCAAGAAACTGGCCCCGGCCAATCCTGCGGCGCAGGTTTCCAACCCAAAGCAGGAATCCCGCCATCCCAAGAGCCTGAATGTGGACCAGGCCTTCGCGCTGCTGCAGGATAAAGGGTCGGCCAAGGAACAAAGCACCGCGGAGCATCTGCGCGACCTCGCCCTGGCCGAACTGCTGTACGGCTCCGGCCTGCGAATCAGCGAGGCGCTGGACCTGAACGTACGTGATTGCGACCCGGCCTCCGGCGCGGTGCGCGTGCTGGGCAAGGGAGGCAAGGAACGCCTCGCACCGCTTTCCGCCACATCCGCCAGGATGCTCGAAGCATACCTGGAAGTGCGCTGGGAGCTGGATAATTCCGGAGCCGAGGCCGCTCTTTTTCTGGGCGCTCGGGGAGGCCGGCTCCAGCGCAGACAGGCCAACCGAATTCTGGAACGACTCGCCGCCGCGGCCGGATTGCCGCAGTCCATATCCCCCCACGGGCTTCGGCACAGCTTCGCCACCCACCTGCTGGAGAACGGCGCCGATCTGCGCGGCGTGCAGGAACTTTTGGGCCATGCGCGCCTTGCCACAACGCAGCGCTACACCCACTTGACGCTGGCCAAAGTGGTGGAGGCCTACGACAAGAGCCACCCCAAGGCGAAAAGCAAGGCCAAGAAGAAGTAGAAGGCTACGACCCCAGCGGGCCGAGATTTCCTCTGTGGTCGAACGCCAGCGCCTGCGGTTCGCCCGCAACCTCGCAGTTGGAGGGCAGGTTGTTGAGCAGGGCCGGCGAAACCGCGACCAGATCGAGGTGTTTCGTGTTCCGAATGCGCACCACGCGCACCGTTTCCGGCATCCAGGAGCCCAGGGAGCTGAGCGCCGCCTCGAAGCATTCCCGGTCCGTGGGAAAGTGGATGGGCACCGCCGCTTTTTCCGGGCTGATGCCGGTGAGCGCGTTGGTCACGGTCTTGCCGTAGTCCATGGTCCGCACCAGCCGGTCCGTGGTGAAGTCCGCGAAGCCGATGCCCAGGGCGTTGCCCTGGGAGTCCGGGTGCAGGTCGCGGACAACGATGCGCGCTACCCGCGGCAGGTCGGGGTCCGGCTCGTCGAACGTGCTGAGGATGTCCCGGTTGCGGCCCGTGACTTTTGTATCCATGCCCGTGCCGCTGATGTTCTTGCCGATCTCGTCCACCACGAGCAGGTCGATGTCCCTGGCGGGCAGCCTGGGCATGAGCGACTTGGACAGGGCGAGCAGCTCGGCCTCCTCGTGTTCCATGGAGGCGGGACCGCATGCCCGCAGCGTGTGCAGTGCGCCGGCTCCGTTTTCCACCAGGCCGATGCCGGCGAGCACGGGTGAGCAGCCGAGCGCCACGCGGCTCACGCTCTTGATGACTTCGGCCATACCCAGACGCACGGCCTCGCGATGCACAGTGGCCGCGCCCAGGTGTTTGCCGGCGCCCACGGCGAGCATCTTGAACAGACCGCTCTCCAGCCGGCCGGTGAACTTGGTGTGGGTCTTCACCCGGTTCACGATCACGATGTGGTCGGCCGCCAGGGCCTTCGCGTCCAGGTATACCGGCACGCCATGGCTGGTCGAGCCCACTTGCAGTACATCCATGGAGGAGCGGATGGGCGCGCCAAGAACGTCCTCGGTGAGCCCCAGGTGCTCCAGGTGCGCGCGCTGCCCCTCGGCCGTGGCTCCGCCGTGGCTGCCCATGGCCGGAAAAATGAACGGCGCCGCGCCGCGGGATCTGAAGAAAGCCACGGTCGCCGCAAGCACCTCGGCCAGGGAGGCGATGCCCCT
>JBMCLC010000220.1:0-4195 GCA_048614715.1 Oceanidesulfovibrio sp. | reverse complement strand
GTGTTGCGCCAAGAAGCAGGAGGACAGCGGCCAGAGAGATGATTCCTGACAAGACGACTCGCATAGCAACCTACCGATATCAAAGGTTATTATAAAGCCAAGCTCAGCACCCTCCACCGGCGGAAGGCGGCAGCGGGGGCGGGCTCAAATCGATGCGGATTTCCTCGAGCCGTTTCAGCAGTTCTTGGGGAACGGGGCCGACCGTCGCGGGCTGGCCGGCGGATTTGGAAACAGCCTGTCCCTCGCTGATGGTGAAAACCTCCCGGGTTTCCTGGTCGGTCACGTCGACAGGCCCACCCTCGAGCACGGCGACCACGTCGCCGGATGGATCAACGCTGACGCCGACCTCGGTCCCGCGGATGCCCATGCCGAGCAGCCGCGTCCGGGCATTGACGCCCTCCGGATTGTCGCGAGCCACGCCGCCGGTGGCGAAACGGAACAGTCCTTCTCCGAAGCCGAGCTGCATGGATTGCCGATCATCCGGCCCGTCGAATGCGAAGGAAACATTATCGAGGGTCAGCTTGCTCATGGCGGCCATGGTGAGCATGGAGCCGTCCGTGAGCATGAACTGGGCCGAGGAGTTCTCGAACGTCTGGATGTGTTCGCCGACAAAGACGGGCAGGTGGGCGTACAGGTCCCGTTCCTGCTGGAGCGTGGCGAGAACCTTGCCGTCAGCGATCTGCGTGACGCCGGCGGTTTTTTCGGCGGCTGCGGCGGGCAAGGCCAGGGCTATCGACAGGAAGGCGACGGCTGGAGCAAGTAATCGGAGGCAACGCATCTCTAACTCCCTCGTGATGGAACAGGCGGTGAGTGCGCCGTGCCGCCATTGGCTTACGATACAACCGTGTAGGGTATTACATTCCAGATTGCCGGGTTTTTGTCAATGCGTGAGCCGATGACCAAGGCGCCAATCTATTTGCGAAACAAATACAGGATAATGCTGATGACGATGCTGATGACGAGACAGGTGACGACGGGAATGTAGATGCGCATTCCCGGCCGCTCAATGAAGATGTCGCCCGGAAGGCGACCCAGCGGAAATTTCTGCCAGAGGTTGCGCAGGAATGGAGCGGAATCCCAGAGGAGCACCAGGCCGCCGATGGCGGCGATGGCGAGTCCCACGTACAGCAACAGGCGGCCGATATTGAGGTTGTCCATGGCGACAGGACTCCGGACAAACCACCCGGGATTGCTCAGCGCTGGCACACGGCGCGGTGCTCACCGCAGCCGCGGCCTCCGCGGTCCTTGCATTCCTGCCTGGCTGCTCGGTAGGCGGAGCGGGTATCCTCGCCGGAACCGAATCCGGCGACGCCGTCCGAGCCGAGCGCCATGGCGACGCACCCGCCCCGGGAATTCACGGTGACGCGGCAGTCTTTCCTGCCGCAAGCGTTGAGCGCGGCGCTCCAGGCGTTTTCCAGGGTGTATTGGTTGTAGGCCGTGCCGAGTGCGCCCGTGGCGTATGAGTAGGCCATGGTCTGCCAGCGGTCGCCGGCGGGCCTGCGTGGCGGCTCGGGCACGGTCAGCATGCCCAGGGGCATCAGGTAGATGCGGTGGATGTAGCCAAAGCCGCCCATGATGAGCGACACCTCGTAGAAATCGCCGACCCGCGCCGTGACCTTCATGGTCTGGCCGCGCACCACTGTGCCCAGGATTTCCGATCCGAGATCCGGAGCCTGGCGTATGTTGGCCGCCTCGTCCGCGCGGAAGCTCCGCGGCGGCTCGTATTCCCAGCGCTGCTGCGCCGAGGCGGGAGCTGCGGAAAGGGCAAGGACGAGACACAAGGCAAAGACGGCGAGTGCAGCGTGGACAGGGCGGCTCTGTGATTTCAGCATTATTCCTCCGAATCTGGGTACTATAGCACAACGCGCAACCGTGTCCATGCGGCGGGTGTTATCCGGCTGGAACATCAGGCCTTGTTCCTGTCATCGGGAATCGCCGGCAGGGTGACCACGACTCTGGCGCCGCCTTGCTCGGGTTTTTCGAACTCGAGGCTTCCGTGGTGCTCGCGGATGATGGAATGGCAGATGGACAGGCCGAGTCCCGTGCCCTGTCCCGGCGGCTTGGTGGTGAAGAACGGGTCGAGAACGTCGTCCAGAAGCGCATCCTCTATGCCCGCCCCGTTGTCCTCCACCGTGACGACCACTGTGGGGCCCTGCGCAGCATGGCCCGCGGCGGCGGTGATGGCGAGCCGTTTGTTCGGGTCGTGGCCGGGGAAGCGTTCGTTCAGGGCGTAGTGCGCGTTGGATACGAGATTCATGAGGACCTGCTGGAGCTCCCAGGCCACACAGTTGACGGGCGGAAGGTCGGGGGACATGTCCACCGAGAGCTGGATGCCGTCGCGGAGCAGGCGCGATTCCACGAGTTCGAGCACGGATCGCGCAGCCTCGCCTACGGAACACGGCTGTTCCTCCTTCAGCTGAGTGCGGGCGAATCCGAGCACGCCGTGGGCAAGTCGCGCGATTCGCTCGCCTTCTGTGATGATCTTTCCCAGGAAGCGGGAGCCGGTTTCATCGACCATGCCTCCGTCTTCAATCATGTCCATCAGCATCTGCGCATAGTTGATGATGCCGTTGACGGGATTGTTTATCTCGTGGGCCAAACCGGCGGCGAGCTCTCCGAGGGAGGCGAGCTGGCCGGTGCGCAAAAGTTCTGCCTTGAGCTGCTTTTCCTCCGTGAGGTTGATGCCCACGGAGAGGATGGCCGTAATGTGGCCGTCCTTGTCGCGCAGGGGCAGGCGGATGAGCCGTACCCATCGTGTATCGCCACGGAAGTTCTGGATCTTGTATTCGCAGTCCGTGCGTTCCAGGCGGCCGGCGTAGAGCTCCCGGTCCTCTCGCCGGAAGGATTCGACGGTGTAGATGGAAGGGAACAGCTCCTGGCCTGTCCGGCCCAGCAATTCATTATCGGCTTTGTCCAGAAAGTCGCAGACCGCATTGTTGACGAGCATGACTCGATGGTCGCGGTCATACACGGCTATCATGCTCGGCTCGGCATCGATAACAGCCTTCAGGAACTGGCGCTGGGCCTCGATGGCCTGCTGCGCCTGGAGGCGCTCGCTTATGTCGCGCACGGCGGCGATACGCACGTCCTTTCCCTGCCACGGAATCCGGCGCATGGATATTTCCACGGGAATGAAGGAGCCTTCGCAGTGGATGTGGGTCTGGAAAAAAAGAGCAGAGCCGGTGGCGCTGGGCGCGGTGCTTTCGTGCTCGGAGGACAGTGTATGCACGAGTCCTGAGAACTTCATGCCGAGGAGGTATTGGCGCGAGTAACCATAAAGGTCCTCGGTTGCCGCGTTGGCCTCGAGTATATAGTCCCGGTCGTCTATGACGAAGATGGCGTCCGTCTCCATCTCGAACAGGTGGCGGTACTTCTCCTCTGTTTCCAGCCGGCTGCGTTCGGACTGCCGGAGCTCGCTCACATCCATCACCGTGCCCAGCATGCGCGTGGGCTGGTCGTCATGCCAGGACACGATCATGCCCCGGCAGAAAAGGTGGCGCCATTCGTTCTCGGCAATGGAGATCCGGACTTCCGCCTCGAACCGCTGGCTTCTTCCCATGAGGTGGTCCCGAAAGCACGTCTGAACGATGCCCCGATCCTCGGGGTGGATGCGGTTTCCCAAAGAGTTCGTGCTGAGGCTGGACTTGTTCGATTCCACGCCGAGGATTCTGGCGGCGGAATCGGACAGGAAAATCGACTTGTTGACGAAGTCGTAGTCCCACATGCCGTCCGTGGTCGACTCCAGTGTAAGGCGCAATCGCTCCTCGCTTTTCTGGAGCTCGTTCATCTCATCGCAACGCAAGAAGGCGTTGGCCACCATCTCGCCCACCACCTGGAGCAGTTCCGTGTCCGCGGGCTCCCAGCCACGCGGGCCGCCTACCATGTTGAATCCGAGGAATCCTACAAGCGCTCCGCGACCCACCATGGGCACGAGCAGGAAGGCTCGAATGCCAATGCGCGCGCACGCGAGTTGCTCCGCGTGGGCCTCGGGCGGCATTGCGGCGACATCCCGAATGGCGACGGGCTGGAACGCCAGAAGCTGCGGCCGTATCCACGGATAGTTCTCGAACGGCATCTGGTGGGATTCATCGAACTGCGGCTGCACTCCCTCGGCCGTCCATTCGCGGACGGTGGAGAGGATTGCGCCCTTGTTCGTGAGCAGGAACACATGGCCGCAGTCCGCCTCTATGAACTC
>JBMCLC010000219.1:0-4196 GCA_048614715.1 Oceanidesulfovibrio sp. | reverse complement strand
TTCCACGTCCACGGGCTGCTGGATGATGCAGCCCTTCTTCGCCCAGAAGTTTTGGAGCGTCAGGATGACGTCTTGAAAGTGCATGTCATTGCTCGTTTGTTTCGTTTGTCAGTATGCGTGTTCACTGGCGAATCTGTCGTACGGCACGGCTGTCAGCTGAAACGGGTTTCAAGTGTTTCAAACACGTACATGAAAGTCACCATGCCCGTATCGATTCGAGGCGCCCTAAACGTTTCTGTACCGCGCGCGGTCCCAGGCCAGGCCCAGGTGGTAACGCACCAGAGCGTCCACGGCGGCGGCGCATTCCCGCCGCGCCAGCGGTGAGATATCCGGGTCAAGCCAGGCCCGCGGCCCGGCGCCCACGACAGGCCCCAGGACATACGCGCTCTCCCGGGAGATAGGCAAGGCCCTTCCTGCGGCCGCCATGCGGGAGGCGCAAACGCGACAGAGCACCCTGCCCTCCTCCACGAAAAGCAGGTGCGCCGGACCGCGGCCGCCCTGGGCCTGGAACAGGGGCTCGCCGCAGGCGGCGCAACGCTCGAAATCCGGACCGACCCCCTGCTCGCGGGAAGCCCGCGCACGGAACAGATGGGCGAAGAGCGTATCCGGCTCGGTTTCTTCCTCGAGGGTTTTCAAAAGATCGCAGGCCAAAGCGTAGGCCTCGGGCGCGCCGTGCGAACCGGGGCACACCGCTTCCAGAAACTTGATGCAGCGCATGGCCAGGCCGAGGCGCTGCCAGTCTGTGCGCAAGCGGCGCGGAGCCGCCAGCAGGGAGCCTTCCTCCAGGCAGAGGTACTCCCCGCGGCCCGATGAACGCACCCGGACGTGGACCTCGCAGAGCGTATCGAGACAGCCGCAGAACCGCCGCTTGGACCTGGCCCCGCCAAAGGCGAAGGCCGTGAGCATGCCCCGGTTGGGCGACAGAAAGCGCACCCACAGATCGGCCTCGCGGAACGCGCCGACCTTGAGCACCAGGGCTTTGTCCGTGAACTCCATCCGCGCCTTTTATTCCGGGGTCGGCGGGAAACGGAGCTCCCGAACCTCGCCCGATGCGTAATTCGTCGGGAACGGCTCGTCGTTGTAGAAGAAACGGACGCCGCCCGCATTGCCCAGACGCAGTTGCAGGGTCTTGTCGAACCGCACGATCGCGCGCTGGCCGGCATAAAGATAGAAATCCTTTGGCGCGTCCTGGTCTATGGTGAAACCGATCCAGCACGGTTCCATGGCCATGATCTGCACGGACTGGTCCCCGCCCGCGTTCGGAGCATGAACCACCACGGGTTCGGAGTCCATGGCCTGCTCGAAGAGGGCCAGCTTTTCGGCGTCCAGCTCCCCGCCGAAATTCGTGGTGGCGTTGCCGGCTGAGCCCGGCGTTTCGGCCTCGACTTCCGGTGTTTGCTCGGCGGCTTCGGCCGCCGTCGTGGCGTTCTCGCCTTCGTCCAGAGCGGACTCGATGGTCCGCGCGATATCCTCTATCTCGCTGTCCACCCCGTTTTCGGCCGCGGTGGCATTGCCTTCGGTCGCATTGGCCTGGGCAGACGGCTGGGATTCAGCGGCCTGCGGAGCCGCGGGGCGATCCGGCAGCGCCTCGCCAGGGGCCGGTTCGGGTTGCGGCGTGGCAGGCGCCTCGGCCGCCTCCTCCATGGTGGCGTTCTCTTCCGTGGTGTGCGGCACGGCGGGTTTCAACGATTGCCAGATAAAATACCCGCCGCCGGCGGCCAGCAGCAGCAGAACGAGCAGGATCAGCGGTTTGTTGCTGCGCTTTGGCTCGCGCTGCATGGGATACGGCGTCACATCCGACAGGGGTTTGTGGCGGCGCACCTTGGAGCGCGGCGGCTCCACGCCTTCGAAGACCGTGTCGAGCCCCAGCTCGGGATCGTTGGGATCAAGCCCGAGCACCGACAAATAGGTCTTGAGAAAACCCCGGACATACACCGGATGCGGAAGAAGGTCCTGACGGCCCTCTTCGATGGCTTCGAGGATGTTCGGTGAGATCTTGCTGCGTTCCTGGACGACTTCCAGCGAGAGTCCCTGCCGTTTACGCTCCTCGCGCAGTTTTTCTCCCAGTTCCTTCAGAGACATCTGGTTCCTGTCGTGACGGCGACGCGGTTAGAGATTGACGCGAATGACCGCTTTGTCACGGAGCTGCTGGATATATTCTTTGAAACGCTCCTCCAGCTTCTTCTTATGGAGGCGTTCGCGCAACTGTTCGGCCTGGTCGTCGGAAAGCTCGGAAAGCACGGACTCGGGTGACGGCTCGGGCTCGGTATTCTCGGCCGCCTCGGCCGGTTCAGGCTTGGGTGCTGGCTCGGAAGGCGACGCGACAGCCGGGCCGCCGCCACCCTTCAGCTTTACGAAGGCGTATTGCCCGGCCAGCTCGAAGACCTCGGAAACCTCGCCGGGGGATATGCTAGCGACCGCCTTGCGGATGGGCGCGCCAAGCTCTGACAGGGCCATCTCGCCCAGCGAACCGCCCGCATCGGCGCCTGGGCCCTGGGAAAACTGCTTTGCCGCGGCGGCAAAGTCCCGTGCGCCAGAAACCACCTCGCCGCGAAGCTTCTCCGCGTCGCCCTTGGTGCCGAGAACGATGATGGACAAGGACACTCTGGACGAAGACGCGGCCTGCTTCTTCTGACTTTGCGCCGGCGCATCGCCCTGGGCCATCTCGCCCATCATGTGCTTCATTTCCTCCAGGCCGTATTGGTCCATGCCCACGTTCATGTTCGCGGACGTCCGGGCCCTGCTGACGTATTCGGCCAGCTCCTTGTCGGTCACGGCGACGCGGTGGTGGACCATGTATCCGATGAGCCGCTGCTTGAGCAGCTCGTTGCGGATCACCTCGCTGTAGTCCTCGCGGGTCATGTTCCGCAGCGCGAGCTGGTTGCGGAACTCCTCCACGGTCATGCCTTTTTCTTCACGGATCTTGCGGATGGCGTTCTCGATATCCACCTGGGAAACATCGAGCCCCAGCCGCTCCGCCTCTTGCTGGATAAGGATGTCGTTGATCATGGATTCCAGCAGCATCTCACGGCCTCGCTGCCGGATTTCCTCCATGGAATATCCTTCCGGGACTTCCGTCTCGGCCAGACGCTCGTCGATCTCCTTGTCCAGATCGCCGATGGTGATGATCTCCCCGTTGACCACGGCGGCGATGCCGTCAACGACCTGGGCGGCTCCAGCCGGTGCAGCGACCGACCATGCGAGAGTCGCGATGAACATGGAAACGATAAACTTTCTCACGTGAATCCTCCGAAATCACTTGCCGTCTGAGCGGACAGCGCGGGGGTTACTGCCCGGCGGCTCTGTCTTGGCTGTCTGTCGAGTTGTAGTCGCCGGCCTCATCCTCGGAAGGTCGTCCGTCCAGGGCGTCGGGAACAAGCTCGGTGTCGGGCACGAACTCCGGATCAGCCGGTTCCGCCGTGGCGTTCTCTTCCCAGTACGGGGTCGGCGCTGTGGCGTTGCTGTCCAGAACGGCCAGGTCTTCCTCATCGGCATCGCCGGGCAGCAGGTGTTCGCTGACGAGCACCGTGGCGTTGCCCAGCTCTTGTTCGAGCCACTCCTCGAAAGCGGCCTGCTGCTTGCGTTCGAGCAGAATGTGCTCCACAACCGGATAGGCGCGGGCCGCATCCAGAGACTCGGCGGCGACGCGCTCTTTGAGAATGATCGTTTCGAAACCGCTTTGGCTCGCCGTCACTGGGCTGGCCTCGGCCACATCGAGCGATTCCAGCGATTCCCGCCAATGGGCTGGCAGTCGGTCCTCGCGTACCGTCATCTCCTGAAAGGTCACGCGGGGAAACGTTTGCTGCAGCTGTCGCTCGTCGCCGCCTTTCAGGTACATGGTGGCGGCGTCCCGCACCATGCGCCGACTCGGACCGGAGACCAGGGCGAAGCGAATGCGCGCGGGTTTGTCGAACTCTTTCATGTGGGCCTTGTAATACGCGTCGATCTCCTCGTAGTCCAGAGAGATGCGCGGCCGCAGGACCTCTTCCACGAACACCTGGCGGGCGATGGTCCCGCGCAGATGCTCGCGCCATGCGTCGAGATCGATGTATTCCTCGACAAGTATCTTTTCGAATTCGCCCTTGGGGTAGTCCACGCGCACCTGGGCCTCGGCCTTGTTGACCCGTTCCGGCGGCACGGGGATGCCCCGCGCCTCGAGCTCCTGCTCTACGAGCTTCTGGACCACCAGCGTGGTG
>JBMCLC010000218.1:0-4196 GCA_048614715.1 Oceanidesulfovibrio sp. | reverse complement strand
GGCGCGGTGCAGACCATCGCCGGCATCCGCGAGCGCATCATTGGGCTGAAGACCACCATGTCCGCCCTGGACAGCCAGGCCGACTCCATCGGCGAGGTACTGGGCATGATCAACGATATCGCCGACCAGACCAACCTGCTCGCCCTCAACGCCGCCATCGAGGCCGCGCGCGCAGGGGACGCCGGACGCGGTTTCGCCGTGGTGGCGGACGAGGTGCGCAAACTGGCCGAAAAGACCATGCGCGCCACCGACGACGTGCGCAAGGCCGTGCACGACATCCAGGAGGTCGCCCGCGAAAACGTGACCGCCGTGGAGTCCGTGGCCGAGGATATGGACGCCGCCGCTTCCCGCGCCGAGGAGTCCGGCCGGTTCATGCAGGAGATCGTATCCCATGTGGAGGACTCCTCCATGCAGGTGGACTCCATCGCCACGGCGTCCGAGGAGCAGTCCGCCGCCACGGAGCAGATCAACCACGCCATCATCGAGATCAACGGGGTGGCCGGCGACACAGCCACGGCCATGGCTCACTCCGCCGCCGCCCTGGGCGCCATGACAGGCCTCATCGGCGAGCTGGACGCGATCATCCGCGAGATGGCCGCCTCCAGGACCACGCTCCGGGCGGACGTCTCCGCCGCGAGCCGCCAGCTCATCACCTGGACCAACGAGCTCTCCGTGGGCATCGGCTCCATCGACGACCAGCACAGGATGCTCGTGGACCTCATCAACGAACTCAACGAGGCCATGAAGCAGCGCAAGGCCAATGACGTCATCCTCGATGTGCTGGACCGGCTCAAGGCCTACGTGGTGGAGCACTTCGCCCACGAGGAGAAGCTCTTCGACCGCCACGGCTACCCGGAATCCCAGTCTCACAAGGAGGTCCACCGGAAGTTCGTGGACCAGGTCAGCGCGTTTGAAACGCAGCTCAAGAACGGCAGGGTGACCCTGTCCATGGAGATCATGAAGTTCCTCAAGGACTGGCTCACCGGCCACATCATGGGCACGGACAAGAAGTACGCGCCGTTCCTTAAGCAGAAAGGGGTGCGCTAGAGCGTTTCCTGCACGGGCGCATCAGATAGGGAGCGAAGCGCCAGCGGCTCCACATTGCCCATACATCCCGGCACGATGTGACGCCCAGACCCTTGACGATACATCTCCGGTGCTTATTTGAAACTCCAGAACCATACAATTACTCTATTCTGGAGGTACTGATATGAACGCTCTTTCATCCCTTGCTGCTTTCGACCGGAACCTGGCCCTGATGGATCAGGTCTTCGCAAACACCCTCAAGCCCGGCAATGGCACTCACCTGCGCAACCATGCGGGCGCGTTTCCCATTGAGCTCAAGGAGACCGGCGCCGCGTATCTGGTATATGCGGAGCTTCCCGGCTTCAAAAACGAGGACATCGACGTGAGCCTCGAAAACGGCGTGCTCACCATCCGCGCCGAGAAGAAGCATGAAGTCGCCGCAGAAGGCGAGCGCTATCACTTCAGCGAGCGCGGCTACGGCGAGTACGTGCGCGCCATCCGCCTGCCCAAACACGCCTCGGGCGAAGCCACGGCGCGTCTGGAGGACGGCGTCCTCACCCTGACCATCAACAAGGCCGAGAAAGCCAAGCCCCGCAAGATCGAAATCCAATAAGCGCCATCGCGGGAACCAAATACGAAGGCGGAGCACCCAGGTTGAGTGCTCCGCTTTTTTTGTTGGGCAATGCGCCGATGCGCCCGGCGTTTCCCCGGCGTTTGGCGTCAGAAAATCGGGATGCGCGGCCACGTTCAGCGTCCATGTTTCTCCGGGCTGTATGCGGGCGACGCCGGTTCGCCCTTGACCATGGCCGCCCTCCTGCCGCTGTCATCCACATGATTCCGGAATCCGGCACTGTCTCGCCAGGCTTCAGTGTGACTTTCGAATCAGCCATTGTTCCTCTGTAAACGCGCTTTCAAGTCATTGGGATTTGTCCGGCCTGTGCACTCAATCGAACCCAGCGTCATATGAATAGCCCATATTCCCGTGGCTCACAGGCAACTTTCCCGTTCTGCGATGCTTTTTTCCGCATTCCACGAAGAATTGACGCCATACTCCCCCTCCACTAGGATGCGCCACCCCAAAAAAACGCCGCCCATAGCGGGAAATCTGAATTGAAGGAGGCATCCTGTGGATTTGCGCATCAACCTGCCGGAAAGCGAGATACCCACGGCGTGGTACAACGTCATGCCGCACCTGCCGTCTCCCGTGGCGCCTCCGCTCGACCCCCAGACGCACGAACCCATCGATCCCGCGGCCCTGGCCGCCATCTTTCCGGAGTCCCTTATTGCCCAGGAGATGAGCGATTCTGCCTGGATCGAGATTCCCCAGCCCGTGCGCGACGTCTACCGCATCTGGCGGCCCACCCCACTGGTGCGCGCCAGACGGCTCGAGGAAGCCCTCGGTGTGAAGTCCAGAATCTACTACAAGGACGAGTCCCTGTCCCCAGCCGGCTCGCACAAGCCGAACACCGCCGTGCCCCAGGCCTACTACAACAAGCAGGCCGGCCTGAAGCGCCTGGCCACCGAGACCGGCGCCGGCCAGTGGGGCACCGCCCTGTCCTTCGCCTCCAGGCAGTATGGACTCGACTGCACCGTATACATGGTCAAGGTGAGCTTTGAGCAGAAGCCCTACCGCGGCATACTCATCCGCTCCTACGGCGCCACCATCCACCCCTCGCCCTCGGTCAAGACACAGTCCGGACGCGCCGCCCTGGAGCAGAATCCGGACCATACGGGCAGCCTCGGCCTGGCCATCTCCGAGGCCGTGGAGGACGCCGCCACCCACGACGATACGAACTACGCCCTGGGCAGCGTGCTCAACCACGTGCTCATCCACCAGACCGTGACCGGCCTGGAGACCAAGAAACAGCTCGCCCTGGCCGGAGAAAAGGCAGATATTCTCGTTGGTTGTGTTGGAGGCGGTTCCAACGCCGCCGGCCTGTTCGCGCCCTTCGTGCCGGAGCGACTGGACGGCCACGGCCCGGAGATGATCGCCATCGAGCCCATGGCCTGTCCGACCCTGACCAAAGGCGAATTCCGCTACGACTACGGCGATGTGGCCAGACTCACGCCGCTCATCAAAATGCATACTCTGGGCCATTCCTACACGCCGCCGCCCATTCACGCCGGCGGTCTGCGCTACCACGGCAACGCGCCCATCCTCTGCCAGATGGTGGATTCGGGCTTGATCCGGGCCCAGGCGTATTACCAGAAAGAGGTCTTCGAGGCGGCCATGCTCTTCCTCCAGACCGAGGGGTTTCTGCCCGCGCCGGAGACAGCCCACGCCATCAAGGGCGCCATCGAGGCAGCCAAGGCGGCCGAACCCGGCCAGACCGTGGTCTTTCTCTACTCCGGCCACGGCCTGCTGGACCTCGCGGCCTACGACGCCTATCTCTCCGGCAAGCTCACCAATTACGAGTACCCGGACGAGGAAATCGCCGCGGCGCTCAAGTCCTGTCCTGAGATATAGCGGAATCGGACATTCCAGATACACTTTCCCCCCGATACTCCCGGCCTGGAATTCGGGGGGACGGTTTTTTGATGCGACTGCAGTGTGACGCGAATGGCCGCGGTTCCTACACCGTTTCGGACTTGAGGTCGTTCACCAGCCGCCGGTGGGTACTACCCGTCCATATGCAATAAGCCCGAAAGAAGCGCATTCTTCCGGGGCTTTTGCGGTGTTCTTCGCGTGGCCCTGCTTTCTGCGGAGCAGGGTTAAAACGTCGAGCAACATTACTGTAAACATTTGGTGCTCTTCGGTAATAAAGAAACAGCCAGCATGTCATAGTACAAAGCGGCGGCTCTTGCTGTAAAGTCGCCATGAGGGCATTGACCCGGCTTCCGGCTCGCCGTACGTAGGAGTCTTTTCCAGGAACGGTTCCATGTCCCGCGCGCGCACCCATTTTCTTCTCGGCCTCCGCGCCGTCTCGCCCATTCTGCTCGGCGTGGCTCCTTTCGGCGTCATTGCCGGCATCTCGATCATTGAGGCCGGCCGCGGACCCGTGGACGCCACCCTTTTCTCCCTGCTCACCTTTGCCGGGGCATCGCAGATCGCCAGCATCGAGCTGCTCAAGGACGGCGCTCCCATGCTCATCGCCGCCCTCACCGGGCTGGTCATCAACATGCGCTACCTCATGTACTCGGCCTCCATCGCGCCGCATTTCGCAGACAGG
>JBMCLC010000217.1:0-4233 GCA_048614715.1 Oceanidesulfovibrio sp. | reverse complement strand
TCTGCGGATGGAAGGCTAATATCTCAAGATAATACGAAAAACGAGTATCCGAAAGTGAATGCGCTGGCTGCCATGCCGGCTGTTCCAGAAAAAAAACTCCAGGCCGGATGCGGGAGGGTCCGGCGGAGGAAGTGTTCGCGCCGGGCTGTTCCGGTAATCCGAGGTCTGGGACTTCGGCGCGCCACATATGGACCACGGGCCAGCGTCGGCCAGGCAACGCGCGTGCAGTCGGGCAAAGGGGACGGCATGCTGGCGACGCGAAATGCGGTGCAAACGCCCCGGGGGTCCTGACAGAGCCGGCGCCCCCCGGGGGAAGCACTGCGCGGTTGCAGCGACAAGGCCTAGTTCGCCGGTTTCTCGTACTGCAGCGGGCCGTCAGTGTAGCCGACTTCCTTGAGCCACCATGACGGGTAGAAGATCGGGTCGCCCAGGTCGCCCTTCGTGTTCATGTAGCCGTCATTGTACTTGACGTAGAGATTGTGTGACAGCTGCCACCAGTCGGCCAGAACCTCAGCGGAGTGCGCGTCCGACGCCTCGGTGAGCATTTGCAGGGCTTCCTGCTTTTTGTCCTGGCTCCACAGGGCCAGGGCCTTGTCTTCCAGCGCTTTCTGATTTCCGAGGGAGGCGGCCTCGAACCTGTCGCGCAGGGCGTGGATATCCTTGATCATGTAGGAATATTTGATCATGGCGTAGTTGGCCACGTAGTTGAACGCGGTCCACATGCTCGATTCGTCGTAGGCCAGGGCGTCGGCGGTCTGCATGCTATCGGGCAGGTCCAGGGCGCCGGCGTAGAAAGGCATGAGCACGGCCGTGGCCGGGCGGTCAGGAGCGAACCAGATCACCGTGCCGATTTGCCCGGGCATGCCGGAGCGGCACTGGGTCACATAGGAATAGACGCAGCGGTAAATGTTCAGCGGCCGCTCGAACGCCCCCTGCACAGACGAGAGACTGCCGTCGGAAACCGATTCGGCATGGCCTTCGAAACGGTTGGGGTTGCCGAAGGGGCCTGCCGCCATCCCGGTGGTCAGGTCGAACTCCGTGCCCTCGTAGTTGTCGCGGTGGATGTTTGCGATGTCCTTCACGTCGAGCGGGTTGTCCGGCGTGATTGCGAAGGGGTAGGTGGTGGTGAAGGGACCCTCCACCCAGGCGGGCAGGTTCAGGGAAGGCGCGACCAGCGACTGGGCCCGCCAGACGCGGCGCAGGGAGTAGTAGGGGTGGTGGAACTCGCCGTCGCCGTAGACCTTGGCCCAGTCCAGCGCGCCGTCCTCGGGCTTCCACCAGCCCTTCTTTTTGGCGATGTCGAAGATGTTTTGGGAAAAGATCATGTCCGGCGCATCCTTGCGAATCTCGCGGATGCGGAACTGGTTGGCGGCCACAAAAAAGCCGTCGTCCGGCACACGCTGGGCAACCCAGACGCCGCCCGTACCGTTCATGTCGTAGCCGCACATCTCGAAGACCCAGCCCTCCTCGGCGTCGGCCACCAGCAAGGTCTCGCCCGTGCCGTAGTATCCGTATTGCTCTATGAGCCGGCCCATGAGCTCCACGGCCTCGCGCGCGGTTGTGCAACGCTCCAGGGCCACGCGGGAGAGCTCGGCCGAGTAGAAGATGCGCTTGTCCGGGTCGGGTTCGGGATGGACCTTGGCCTTGTCCGTGCATTCGCCCATGGACAATCCGTGCTCGTTGACCAGGCCGTAGTTGGCGTCGAAGTAGCCGTAGGTGTGCGCCACCTGGGGTATGTACGCGAGGGGCACGCTCTGCTGAATATTGGGGTTGGCGTAGCCCGGACCACGGGTGTCCGTAACCAGTCGCTGGGTCTCTGTGCCGCCCCATTCCGGCTTGTAACCCAGGGATTCGTGGGAGTAGAAGACCGGCCGTTTGGCGCCGGGTTCGTGGTCCATGGGCGGGACATAGACCATGCGCGCATCCGACAGCCCGTCGTCCGAGTGGGAAACCATCACGGAACCGTCCACGCTGGCATCCTTGCCGGTGAGTGTGGTGGTGCAGGCCAGGGCGGCGGGGGCCGCCAGACAAAAAACTAGGAGGAGCAGGGGGATGTGTTTCACGGCGTCTTCCTGTGGTTGAGGGCGGCGCCTGCGCGAGTAGCAGCGCCGCGCGCTGTCGAAACGTCTGTGCGTCCCACGGGCCGAGCCCCGCATGGTGCAAGGAGGCGAGGCCAGGGCACGGTATACCCTGGCGCGGCGCGCGGCAAGTTGGGACGCCTTTCGGCGGCCCGGACCACGTTCGTGTCTTTATCCTTCCGCGCCCGCGCCGTTGCGGTTGGCGAAGCGAACGAGCTGCGGCACGTCGAGGATGATGGAGATGCCGCCGTCGCCGTTGATGGTGGTGCCCGCTATCCATGGGGCATGGCTGCATGATTCATCGAGGCTTTTGATGACGGCGTGCTGCTGGCCGAGCACGGCGTCCACGGCGAGTCCCACGACCATGCCGTCGGCTTCAGTGACCACGATGCGCTCGTAGTCCGGCTGTTCGCCCTCCACCTCGAGCAGCTCGCGCAGGCTGACGCAGGGGGTCATCTTTCCGCGCAGCTCGAAGTTCTGAACCACCTTGGCGCGGCCTTCCATGAAACGCTCCTGGCAGGACTCCACGGCGGACATGGGCAGGATGTAGGATTCGCCGCCAACCCGCACGTTCAGGCCGTCGATGATCGCGAGGGTCAGAGGGATGCGCAGCCGGATGGTGGTTCCCTTGCCCAGCTCGCTCTGCACCTCGACGCTGCCGCGCAGCGCGTCTACCCCGCGGCGGACCACATCCATGCCCACGCCGCGGCCGGAGAGGTCGGAGACCTGGGCGGCAGTGGAAAAACCGGGCTCGAAGATGAGGTTGAGCGTTTCGGATTCCGAAAGCTGCTGCTCCGGACCAATGAGCCCGCGTTCCACTGCCTTGGCTCGGATCTTTCTGGGATCGATGCCCGCGCCGTCGTCGGATATCTCGATGACCACATCGCCGCTGGCGTGTTTGGCGGCCAGGGAAATGACGCCCTTTTCCGGCTTTCCGGCCTCACGGCGCTTTTCCGTGGTTTCCAGCCCGTGGTCGATGGAGTTGCGCATGATGTGCATGAGCGGGTCCTTGATCTGCTCGATGACGTTCTTGTCCAGCTCGGTGTCGCCGCCGCTGGTGACGAACTCCAATTCCTTGCCCAGGCCTTCGCTGAGGTCGCGCACCAGCCGGCGCATGGCGCCGAACGATGTGGAGATGGGCACCATGCGCAGCCCCAGGGCGTCGTCGCGCATTTCATCCGAAAGCCGTTCCAGCTCCTCGGCTATGTGCTGGATGTCCGGGTCGTCCTCGTGGCGCACCGCCGCCTGGTTGAGCCGGGTCTGGAGGATGATGAGTTCGCCGACCATGTTCACGAGCCTGTCCAGGCGCGCGGCGTCCACGCGCAGGGACGCGGACTTGCTCTTGGCCTCGGTCTTGGGCCGGGGCTCATCCTCGGGGGTCTTCCGCTTGGCCAGATTCTGCAAGTACATGTGCCGGATTTCCCGGAGCACCGCGGTGGGATCGGCAGCGGCGGCGAGTCGGTCGAGCATCTCACGGATATCGCTATCGCGGGGTCTGTCCGGGCCGACTTCCTCCACGGTGATGCCGTGACTGTCCTCCACGAATATGAAGACGTCGCGGATGGCGTCGAGCCCCTGGTCGGTGGTAAGGATCACGTCCCAGAAGCCGAAGGCCTGCTCCGGCTCCATCTCCTCGAGCCCGGGCTTGATGTGGTGCGTGAACGCGCTCTCGGCATGACCGAGCTCCATGAGCTCGACCACCAGTCGGAGGGGGTCGGTTCCGGAAAGGAACGAATCCGGCGTGGGCGCGTAGCGTATCCAGTAGGTCCGCATCGGCCCCTGCGCGGGCTCCTCCATCGTGGCCGTGTCCGCGGCGTGGTCCACCCGAGCCGACGGTTCGCCTTTCACGAGGTTGCGGAACTTCTCCAGGAGCGCATCGGATTGCGCCTTCGCATCGGAGCCGGGCTCTGGGGTCTCCAGCAGGGAATGGAGGTGGTCCTTGGCCTGCAGGGTCAGGGTGATCATGGCCGGGTCGAGTTCGAGACGACCCTCCCGCACGGCGTCGTACGTGTTTTCGATCTCATGCGTGAAACGGGCGATCTCATCGAAGCCGAACATCGCCCCGGAGCCCTTGATGGTATGCAGGGAGCGGAACACCGTGTTGACGAGGTCGCGGCGCTCGGGATTTTCATCGAGCTCGAGCAACGCCTCTTCT
>JBMCLC010000216.1:0-4235 GCA_048614715.1 Oceanidesulfovibrio sp. | reverse complement strand
CTCCGGATTGGGCAAGGCCCGCGTGCTTTCGGTCCTCTGCGGAGTCCCCGTGGCCGGAAAGGTGTTCTCCTACGGCCGCGCCCTCGTCGCCTTTCCCCGGCTCATGCGGGACTACCTCGATCTCCGGGAGCGCTTCTGGGAACTCTCCGAAGCCTTCGAGCAGCGCGTTGGCGGCGTTTTCCCGGACCATGTCTACTGGGAGCTGGAGGAGCACTTCCGCGGCTCGCCCAAGGAAATCGAAAAAACCTTCGCCATCTACCTTCCGTACGTCAGGGAGCGCATTAGGGAAGGCGAGGTCGTTCTGGATCTGGGGTGCGGACGTGGCGAGTGGCTCGCCATGCTCCGGCGCAACGGAATCCACGGCCAGGGCGTGGACAGCAACGAGACCATGGTCCGCCAGACCCGGGTGCGAGGATTCACCGTGGCCCACGCCTCCGCGCTCGACCACCTGCAAACCCTCCCCGACAACTCCCTGGCCGTGGTCACGGCCTTCCATCTCATGGAGCACCTCCCGCCCGATGGCCTGGTGCGCCTGTGGGAAGAAACATACCGGGTGCTGCGCCCGGGGGGCATGCTGCTGTTCGAGACGCCCAACCCGGAAAACGTCCAGGTCGGCACGTACTACTTTTATCTCGATCCCACGCACAAAAGCCCCATCCCGCCGCCACTGGCCTGCCGGATTCTGGAAGCACTGGGCTTTCGGGACGTGGGCATTCAGCGCTCCCAGGAAGTCGAACCGCCGGTCTTCGCCAACCCGGAGCTGGACCGCTTCTTCTCCTGCGGCATGAACTACGCCGTCCTCGCCTACAAGGAAGATGCATACGCGGACAAGCACGCCCATGAAGAACACCGGCCGCTGCAGACGCCCGAGGAAATCGAAAGCCTCGTGGTCAGCGGACCCTTCACCGGCTCCTACAGCCTGTCCATGGTCAACAGGGAGATGGCCCTCGCCCTGGAGTCGCGCATGCCCGGCCGCGTGGCCTTGTGCTTCGAGGAAACGCCCTCCCTGCGCCCCGGCGCGACAGCCGAGCTCGCCCCGGGCGAACCCCAGCTGCACCCCCTGCAGCAGCGCTGCCGCGAGATCGAGACGCCAGACGCCGTGGTCTACAACTCTTATCCGCCCCACGTGCTGCGCCTGCCCGGCTCACTTGCCATGACCAACGCCTACGGCTGGGAGGAGAGCGAATTCCCCGACCAGTTCGTCGAGGAGTTCAACTCCCAGCTCGACGGCCTCACCGTCATGTCCAGCTATGTGCTGAAACCCCTGCAGAACAACGGCGTGAACCGCCCCATGCGCGTCGCAGGACTCGGCATCGACCACATCGACCGCGACGCCCCAAAGCCCGTGCCCCACTACCTCGGCCGCGGGTTCCGCTTCCTGCACATCTCCTCCTGCTTCCCGCGCAAGGGCGTCGATGTCCTGCTGCAGGCGTACGGCCAGGCGTTCTCGGCCGCAGACGACGTGACCCTCGTCATCAAGACCTTTCCCAACCCGCACAACGACGCGCCCGCCATGGTCGAGGAGTTCTCCAGCCGCGACGACGCGCCCGAGGTCGTGCTCATCAACGAAGACCTCGCCCAGGAGGAAATCCTCACCCTCTACAAGAAGTGCCACTGCCTGGTCGCACCCTCGCGCGGCGAAGGATTCGGCCTGCCCATGGCCGAGGCCATGGCCCTCGGCATGCCGGTCATCACCACAGGCTACGGCGGCCAGACCGATTTCTGCACGAACGACACAGCCTGGCTCATCGACTACTCCTTTGCCCAGGCCAAAAGCCACCTGAGCGCGCCGGGCTCCCTCTGGGTCGAGCCCCACGCCGGCCACCTCGCCGAACTCATGCATGCGATCCGGCGCGCCGATCCCGAAGACATCAAGCCCAGAACCGACGCCGCCATGCGGCTCGTCCGCTCCGAATACACATGGCAGGCCGCGGCAAAAAGACTCCTGGACGCCATCGCCCACGTCCGCGACGCAGACGCCGACAGACCCATGCGCCTCGCCTGGGTCTCCACATGGAACGCCCGCTGCGGCATCGCCGAGTACTCCAGGTATCTTGTGGAACAGCTCGACGAAAACCTCGACGTCCTCGTCCTCGCGCCAAAGAGCGACGAGCGCCTCGGCGTGGACGAGAAAAACGTGCGCCGGGTCTGGAACGGCGAGTCCATACACGAGCAATTGCCGGACATCGTCCAAAACGCAGGCGTCGAATGCGTCGTGCTCAACATCCACCCGGCCTTCTACACCCCAAAAGCGTTCCGCAACCTCCTGCGCGAACTCCACCAGCGCAAGGTCCGCGTGCTCGCCCTCTTCCACAACACCAAAGACTGCGAATCCATGTTCGAAACCGCCAGGGACGAACTCGCGCAGGCAGACCGCCTCCTCGTCCACGGCGTGGAGGACATGAACCGCCTCAAACACCACGGCCTCGCGGACAACGCCGCCCTCTTCCCCCACGGCGTCTGCGTGTTCAACCCAGACCGCGCCCAGCCCAGCCAGGAAATGCCCGAACGCTTCCGAGGCCGCCGGCTCATCGCCTCCTCCGGCTTCCTCATGCCCCACAAAGGCATTCATGAACTGATCCAGGCCTTCTCCATCCTGTTTAAGGACGATCCGAATCTGGGGCTCCTGCTGGTAAACGCCCTCTACCCTCGCGATAAGGACCTGGAATACTACAAGCGCTGCTCGGAGCTCATCGTGCAGGAGGGCGTGCAGGACGGCGTGCACCTCATCCCCGAATTCCTCGACCTGGACGAAAGCCTCTGGCTCCTCAACCAGGCCGAGTTGATCGTCTATCCCTACGCGGCCACGGCCGAGTCCTCCTCCGCGGCCGTGCGCATGGGCCTCGCGGCGGATCGCCCCGTGGTCTGCACCAACCTGCCCATCTTCCGGGAGGTCGGCCAGTGCATCCACACCCTGCCCGGCCACGAACCGGCGGATATAGCCCAAGGCGTCCGCGCCCTGCTGGACGACGCCGCCGCCCTGCACGCCAGGGACGACGCCCGCCGCCAGTGGCTCCGGCGCTACGCCTGGCCCCGGGTCGGCCGCCGGCTCTCCGGCCTGGTCCGCTCCGGCGTGCTTTCGGCAAAAAAACATGGATGATGGGATTCATGCCAGTTGCAAATGATCATCGGTGTAGTGTAAGGTGCAGCGATGGTCGGTGCGAATACGAGACGTTTGGCTCAGTGGCGTGCATTGTCCTTGGGAAAAACTTGTTCCCATAGGATTGCAATGCACATGAGGATATTGTAAGGAAACGTTCATCTGGTTGAGGTAGGGGCCCTGCAAAAGGCCACCTAGGGGCTGGCAAGGCCCGCTCTTCCAATGGTTGGGAGGGGCAACCCCAACATGGAACGATTGAAACACCGTTAACGGACGCAAGGAGAAAATGCCATGGCAATCACCAACGACCAGTTTCTGCAATCATTGTACGTCGCCTACTGGGGGCGCGCAGCCGACCCGTCCGGCTTCTTCTACTGGGACGGCCAGTTTGAAGCAGGCACCCTGGGCTTCGCCGACATCGCGGAGAACTTCGCGCTGAGCACCGAGGCTCAGGACCAGTACGCCTACTTCAAGGCCTACAACGAGTTCGGCCCCGGCGCCATCACGGACACCATGCGTGAGACGTTCGTCGAAGAAATCTACCAGAACATGTTCAACCGCGCGGCCGACGCCGACGGCAAGGCCTATTGGGTCGAGCAGCTGAAGAGCGGCGCTGTCAGCCCTGGCGCGTTCATCGCCACCATCGCGGACTCGGCCATCCAGGCCGCCGGTGACGACGCGGCTGTCCTGGAAAACAACAACAAGGCCGCTGCCGCCGAGTACTTCACCAACCAGCTCGTCGAGACCGGCACCGACTGGACCGAAAGCCTGAGCGCCTCCTTTGAGGCGATCCTCGCCGGCGTGGGCGCAGACACCGACCTGGCCACCATCCAGGCCGAAGCGGACGACATCATCAGCGGTTCGGTCACTGGGGACACGTTTGTCCTCACCCCGGAGATCGAGGAGGTCACTGGAACCGAGAACAATGACCTGATTCGCGGTGTTGTTGATGGTTCCGATGACACGTACCAGACAGGCGACAGCATTGACGGCGCCGGCGGCGTCGACAAGCTGCAGCTCACCGTCACGGACGATACCAATGCCCCCCAAGCCGACATGGTGAACGTCGAGCAAGCATTCATCTGCAATCTTGATTCAGGCGGCTCGTCCATTTCTGCCGCTACCTGGGATGGCG
>JBMCLC010000215.1:0-4255 GCA_048614715.1 Oceanidesulfovibrio sp. | reverse complement strand
GTGAAACAGTAAACACGTATTATGACTGGGAAAAAATCGACTCCGTGAGTACGATAAGCGCATCATAGCCAGTCTGTGCGCCACAGCCCGCCCTCCGGATCCAGCCTCAGGGGGCGGTCATTTTTTTACAATTTCAGGAATCCAGCAGCGGTCGGATCGCAGCCATGTGGTCCGGCGGACCGGCGCCTTCGCCCGGTGCGTAGCTCGCTGCAAGGCAGGCCGTGAGATATTCCTGAGCCAGACGCACGGCCTGGTCCAGCGCGGCTCCCGCGCCCAAGAAAGTCTCCACGGCGGCGGACAGCGTGCAGCCCGTGCCGTGCAGGTTCTGCGTGCGCACATAGGGATGCGCCAGCGTGTGCACCTCGCCGCCAGCCGTCACGAGCCAGTCGCACATGCCGGCGTCCCGGCGCGCAGCTTCCACATGGCCGCCCTTGAGCAGCACGGATGCGGGGCCGAGTTCGAGTATACGTAGCGCGGCCTGGACGGCGTCTTTCTCGGAGCGGATCGCCATACCAGAAAGCATTTCCGCTTCGGGCCGGTTGGGCGTCACCATCTCTGCCAGCGGCAGCATGCGCTTGACAAGAGCATCCACCGCCGATTCCTCGAGCAGGCGGTGGCCGCTCTGGCTCACCGAAACCGGATCAACCACCAGGGGAAAGTCCTTGCGCGTCTCGAGCACTTCGGCCACGGCGTCGATAATCGGCTGGGAAAACAGCATGCCCGTCTTGGCCGCCCGGACCGGAAAACCGTCCAGCACGGTGCTGAGCTGCTGCGCCACGAATTCCGCCGACGGTGCGTGGATGCCGGTGACGCCCAGGCCGTTCTGGGCCGTGAGCGCGGTAAGGACGCTGACGCCGTACCCGCCGTTGGCGGCGATGGTCTTGAGGTCCGCCTGTATGCCTGCCCCGCCGCCGGAATCCGAACCGGCAATGGTCATGACCACAGGCGGTGAAGCGAGGTTCGTATCCACCATCCACCTCCTTCAGGAAGCAGTTTCGGGGTGTCGCTACAAGGTCTCGGCCTGCTGCTCCCGAATGCCCTTGAGACTCATGCCGGATTGGGCCATGACCCACAGCGCCGCCAGCACCGGCGGCACGTAGATGCAGAACCGCATCACCAGCGCGCAGGCCAGGGCCGGCCCCTTGGCTACGTCGAACGCGCCAAGTGTGGCTACGAAAGCCAACTCGAACAGGCCCAACCCTCCGGGGGCTGCCGGGGCTGCATAGCCCAATGTGGCGATGGCGAACACCGAAACGACTTGCATGGCGCTGACCTCCAGACTGCCAACGCCCCAGAGCACAACGAAGTACATGGCAATGAACAGCATCCAGGTGATGGCCGTGTACAGGAAAAGGACAATGAAGAACATGGGATCCATCCCCTGGCGCAACTGATGCATCACGTCGCTGGCCAATAGCTTCAGCTTTTGTGTCGGCACGATCTTGAGCACGATGTCATGAACCTTGGGGTTAAGCCGCAAGGCGATTACAAACGCCCAGAGCCCGCCAACCACGAGGGACAGGAGCAACACCCCCTCATCCTTGCCCATGGAGGCTGCGGCCACGAGGCCAACCACCATCAGCATGTTCAGGTCGAAAAGGCGCTCCCAAAAGATGAGGCCAAGGCCCTCGCCGAGTTGAATGCCCGTCTTCTTGCGCAGATAGAAGGCTTTGGCCACCTCGCCCAGCTTTGCCGGAAAGAGGTTGTTGATGCCCAGGCAGAATACGCTGGCCTTCAAAGCCGTCATGAATCCCGCGCGGAATCTTGTCAGGTAATTGAAGCGAAAGGCCACCGGGATATATTGAATAAAGCTGAACAAAAGCGCGCCGAGAACCGGCAGGAATCCGAGCTTCTTCAGCGAATCCCAGAACTCGACCCAGTCCAGACCCCGGAAGAGCAGGAGCAGACAGAGGCCCATGAGCCCCCATCGAAGTGTTATGCCAAGAGCTTTTTTCACCATCCGATTGCCTGCTCCTTCACTTGGCTGACTCGCCGGTCCATTCGGATTCGAGTTCGAGAACCATGTTGTCGCGGTGGACCGCCTCGCAATACAACCCCGGTCCGAGCACCGTCTCGATGGCGTCGGTCTGCAACCCCATGATGCGCCGCAGTTCCGAGGCGCGGTAGTTGACCATACCCACGGCCACGCGTTCGCCATCCTCACCCAGAATGCGCACCACGGAACCCCGGGCGAAGTTGCCGCGCACGGCGGTAATGCCGATGGGCAACAGCGACTTGCCCCGCTCGCGCAGGGCGCGCATTGCGCCTTCGTCCACGTAAATAACGCCGCTGGGCTCCTTGTTGTACGCAAGCCAGTACTTGCGCCGGGGCATGATCTTTTCTTCGGGCACCACCCAGGTGCCGATCTCCTCGCCGTTCATGGCCCGCTTCAGGGCTTGCGGCTCCCGGCCCGAGACGATGAGCGTGGGCACGCCCAGGCGAGCCGCCCGCCTGGCGGCAAGAAGCTTGGAATACATGCCGCCTGAGCCCACGGTGGTCTTGCCGCCGCAGGAGGCGTTCAGGTTCATCCGGGCGATGTCCTCAATACAGGGCAGGGGCTTGGCGTCCGGGTGCAGGTCTGGATTTTTGGTGAACACGCCCGCGGCCGAGGTGAGATTGACGAACAGGTCGGCCTCCACGATGTTCAGCAATAGGCTGGCTAGATGGTCGTTGTCGCCGAATTCCAGCTCGCGCACCACGACCGTGTCGTTCTCGTTGACCACGGGGATCGCGCGCCATTCGAGCAGCGCGCCGAAAGTGTTGCGCGCGTTGAGGTAGCGTCGTCGGCTCTGTAGGTCATCCCGCGTCAGCAGTATCTGCGCGCTGACCTTGCCCCGCAGGGCAAAGGCCTGGTCGTAGGCGTGCATCAGCCGGCTCTGGCCCACGGCGGAGGCTGCCTGGCGATCCGGCAGACCGCTTATGTTGGGGCATTCCTGGCTCATGCAGACAACACCGCGGCCGGCGGCGACCGCGCCGGAGCTCACCAGCACGACGTCCACATCGTTGTCATGGAGTTCGCTCAGCTGTGCGGCCAGGCTCTCCACCGCCAGATAGTCCAGCTCGAGGCCCCGCTTGGTCTTGCACGTGAGGACGGCGCTGCCGACCTTGACGAGAACTCTGCGCACATTCGCCAGATGCTTGGAACGATCGCCCGCGCTCATGGCTCTTGCTCTTCCTCATTTTTGCTCTGTTCACGCACCAGCCGCTGCATTTCCTCCACCAGGGCGGAAACGCCCTCGCCGGTGATCGATGAGATGCAATGCACCTGAATACCTGTCTTGTCAAAGCGGTCGCGGAGTTTTTCAAGCGCCTCGTTGTCGATGAGGTCTATCTTGCTCACCACGCGGATCTGCGGCTTGGCAGCCAGAGTGGCGTCAAAGGCGGCGAGTTCCTCGTCCACCAGATTGAATCCGGACATGACGTCGCCGTCTTCCGGCACGTCCTCCACGCTGAGCAGATGGACCAGACAGCGGGTGCGCTCCACATGTTTGAGGAATGAATGGCCCAGTCCTTGGCCCAGGGACGCGCCCTCGATAAGGCCCGGAATGTCCGCCACGACCATGCGCTCGCCGGTCTCGGATTCCACCACACCCAGGTTGGGCGTGAGCGTGGTGAAGGGATAGTCCGCTATCTTGGGGCGAGCGGCGGAAATGGTGGAGATGAGTGTTGACTTGCCGGCGTTGGGCAGGCCGATGAGGCCGATGTCCGCGAGGATCTTGAGCTCGAGGCGGAGGCGCTTTTCCTCGCCGAAGACGCCGCCCGTGGTGCGCCTGGGTGCGCGGTTGGTGGAGGACTTGAAATGGATGTTGCCCAGTCCGCCCCGTCCCCCGGCGGCCGCCACATACTCGGCCCCGTCATGGTCCAGGTCGGCCGCGAGAATCCCTTCTTTGGCGCGTTCCTCGAGTCCGCCTTCCTCGTCATCGTCCGTCACCTCGTAGACGAGGGCTCCGTCCCTTTCCATGCCGGCGTAGCCGTCCGTGCCCAGCCCGGCCCTCGCCAGATCCTCATTCTTGAGCGGCAACTCATATACGAGCGTGCCCACCGGAACCTCGACGACCAGGTCTTTGCCGGCGCGGCCGTATTTCTGCTGGCCCTGGCCGGGGCGGCCGTTTTCGGCCTCGTACACGCGCTTGAGCCGGAAGTCGTAGAGCGTGAGCAACCGTTCGCTGGCGCGGAAGACGACATCGCCGCCCTTGCCGCCGTCCCCGCCGTCGGGGCCGCCCTTGGGAATGAATTTCTCGCGCCGGAAGGAGAG
>JBMCLC010000214.1:0-4263 GCA_048614715.1 Oceanidesulfovibrio sp. | reverse complement strand
GAGCTTGTCCAGTTCTTTTGCTTTCATGGCAAAAATAACTGTACGACGCCGTCCGTTTTCTGACAACGGGCAGAACTCGACCAACTGTCATGGCGTGGGCGCCGACATCTCACCGTATTGTGCCCTACCGTGAAGGACGAGCGAGGCCGTACCATTCGAATATACGATCCTGAACCCGCGAACGTAACGATTAACCCACAGGAGACTCTTATGAGCATGGTCAAAGTGATCGAAGTGCTGGCGCAATCCACAAAGAGCTGGGAAGACGCCGTGCAACAGGCCGTGGCCGACGCCTCCAAGACCTTGCACAACATCAAGTCCGTGTATGTGAAAGACTTCCAGGCCGTGGTGGAGAGCAACAAGGTGACCATGTACCGGGTCACCGCAAAGATCTCCTTTGAGCTCGAGCGTTGAGTCCGAAAACATGCATCGGCACCTCCGGGTGGCAGTACGCACACTGGAAAGGTCCCTTCTATGAGGAGGGGACCCCTTCCGACGAAATGCTCGATCGCTACGCCGAACGCCTGGCCGCCGTGGAGGTGAACGCCTTTTTCTACGGACTTCCCGACGCCGAAAGCGTGGAGCACTGGCGCGACGCCACGCCGGACGACTTCGTGTTCGCCGTCAAGGCGAGCCGGTATCTGACGCACATGAAGAAGCTCAAGGACCCAGCGGACCCTGTGTCCAAATTACTGGACAGGGCCGAGGTGTTCGGCCGCAAGCTCGGGCCTGTTCTGCTGCAGCTTCCGCCCAACTGGCGATTCAATGGCGCGCGGCTGGACGAGGCGCTGGAGGCGTTTCCGAAGCATCTGCGCCTCACCGTGGAGATGCGCGACCACAGCTGGATATGCGACGAGGGGCTGGATATCCTGCGCAAGCACAACGCGGCCTTTTGCGTGTACGAACTGGCCGGATACCGCACGCACTGGCACGCCACCGCAGATTTCGGCTACGTGCGCATGCACGGACCCGCGGACGAGAAGTACCGCGGGGAGTACTCCCGCCGCCAGCTGCGCACCATAGCCGGCCACCTAGAGGGGTGGCTCGGCAAAGGCATGGACGTCTACTGTTTCTTTGACAACGACGAAGCCGGCCATGCGGCGAACAACGCCGTGGAGCTGGCCCGCATGTTTACTGACTGACCGCGAGATCCTGACACGAAAGCCACGAAGAGTCCCGGCGGCTCGCCCTAACCTGCACGCTCGCGCACTCCGCGGGCACTGTCGCATCACCCACGGGCGACGAGGGTCAAACAGGGAAAGACGAATGCGGCAGGCGAATTCTAGCTGCATGTCCACCCGCCGAATGAATGCGTCGGATCACTTCTTTTCTTCCGCGGCATCCTTGGGCTTGTGGTTGGGCCACTTGCGTGGATCGTCCTTGAAGAGCTTATAGGTAAGCGAGTCCACCAGCGCGTTCCAGCTGGCGAAGATAATGTTGTGCGAAACGCCCACCGTGGACCAGCGTGCGTCCTTGTCCGCCGATTCGATGAGCACCCGCACCCGGGAGGCCGTGCCCGGGCTGGACTGGGTGGTGCCGCCAAGCACGCGGACCTTGAAGTCTGTGAGCCGTACCTCGCTGATGCAGGGGTAGAAGCGTTCCACAGCCTTGCGCAGGGCCCGGTCCATGGCGTTCACCGGGCCTTCACCGGTGGCGGCTGTGTGCTCCACCTGGCCGCGCACTTTGACCATCACGGTGGCTTCGCTCATGACCTCCTCGCCCTGGAGCAGAGCGTCGGTCACGCGGAAGTTGATGGGGGTGAAGTAGCGCTTGGACCAGCCCATGACGCGGTAGAACAAAAGCTCGAACGAGGCCTCGGCCGAGGAGTACTCGTAGCCGCGATTCTCGCGGTCCTTGAGCTCGGTAAGCAAGTCGCCCACCAGCGCGTCCTCGCGTTCCAGCTTGTAGCCGAACTTCTTGGCCTTTTCCAGAATGTTACTGCGGCCTGAGAGGTCGGAAAGCAGCACGCGTTGTTCGTTGCCCACGGTCTGCGGCTTGATGTGCTCGTAGGTGCGGCTGTTGCGCTGGATCGCACTCACATGGATGCCGCCCTTATGCGCAAAGGCGGAACGACCCACGTACGGCTGCCGCAGGAACGGCCGCAGGTTGGCAATCTCGGACACGAACTGCGAGACCGAAGTGAGCTGGGCGAGGTTCCCCTCCGGCAGGCAGGTGAACTCGCCACCGCACTTGAGCTCCAGCGCCGGGATGACCGAGCAGAGGTTCGCGTTGCCGCAGCGTTCGCCGTAGCCGTTGATGGTGCCCTGGACCTGTGTGGCCCCGGCCTTGACCGCCTCGATGGAACTGGCCACCGCGGTGTCCGAATCGTTGTGCGTATGGATGCCGAAGCGCGCTTCGGGCAGCTCCTGCCTCACCACCTCGCAGATGGAGCGCAGCTCATCCGGCAAGGTGCCGCCGTTGGTGTCGCACAGCACCAGCACACCGGCGCCGGCCTCGAACGCCGTCCTGATCGTCTCCAGGGCGTACTCGCGATCCCCCTTGAAGCCGTCGAAGAAGTGCTCGGCGTCGAAGAAGACATCTTCGAAGTGGGGCTTGAGAAAGGCGATGGAGTTGCGAATGATCTCCAGGTTCCGCTCCAGCGGAATGCGCAGGGCCTCGTTCACGTGGAGGTCCCAGCTCTTGCCGAAGATGGTCGCCACGGCCGGCTTGGCCTCGATGAGCGCCTTGAGATTGGTGTCGCTCTCCGCCTTGTTCTTGGGATTGTGCGTAGAGCCGAACGCCGCGAGCTTGGCGTGCTTCAGCTCGTAGCTCTGCATCTCCTTGAAGAACTGCTTGTCCGTGGGGTTGGAGCCAGGCCAGCCGCCCTCGATGTAGTGCACGCCGAGGCCGTCCAGCGCCTTGGCCACTCGGATCTTGTCTGTCAGGGAGAGGTTGATCTCGACATCCTGCACACCGTCGCGCAGGGTGGTGTCGTATATCTCTATCGTCTTCATGGATGGATACCGCCCTCGCCTTCGCCCGAAGCGCCAACGGCGGAGCCCCCGACATATGGAAGCACCGGCGCATCATGCATCTGTGATGAAAGGGAAAATACCCCTAACAGGTTTCCGGGGGAAGCGCCAGGGGGTGTATACTGCGTCGGTGGCCGGGGCACCCGGCACGGCGTCACGGTCCGGACGGCTAGTCCGTGATCATGCCGTTTAGCGACATTGGGTACGCATCGATGAACAAACTCGCCGCGCCGCCTTCGCCGGGCAACCAGCGGCGCTGCGATTCTGCCAATACACATGGGACACCTCGGGTTGCGTGTGTATCGTTCTGGCGGTTCCTTCCGCGGAAGCCGCCGCGGGTGAGGCCATGCCGTTACTGAGGGCGCACAATTTATTCCATGTGGCCGATCGAAGCATAAGCACGGCGGCCTCGCAGAAATCGGACCCACGAGGCGACTGCGGTGAGAGCTGTCAGATACCTTCTGCTCTGAATACTATCACATAACGTCCGTCTGGCGCACCGTTCCCACGCACGGCTACGCCGTCTCGCCCTCTTCCTCCTCCAACTCTCTCGTGAACCGGCAGCTCTTCACCGGGCAGGCCAGGTGCTCGCCGCGGGCCTTGGTGGTCTTGCGCACCAGGATCTTGGAGCCGCACTCCGGACAGGGCTCGGCCACCGGCCAGTCCCACACCGCGTAGTCGCACTTGGGGTACTGGTTGCAGGCGTAGAAGACCTTGCCGCGGCGGGAGCTCTTTTCCACGAGTTCGCCCGGGCAGTCCTCCTTGGGGCAGGCCACGCCGGTGGAAAACGGCTGGGCGTAGTCGCACTTGGGGTAGCCGGTGCAGGCGATGAACCGGCTGCCGGTGCGGGCGCGCTTGATCACGAGGTCGGAGGCGCACTTGGGGCATTCGCCCACCTTTACCGGCTTTTCCAGGTCCTCGGGCGCAACCTGGATGTTGCCGTCCTCGTCGCGGTAGAAGTTTTTGGTGTTGCGGCACTCCGGGTAGCCCGTGCAGGCCAGGAACTGCCCGGCCTTGCCGAACTTGATGACCATGGGTTTGCCGCACTCCTCGCACGTGATGTCCGTGGGCAGGCCCTGCTTGACCGAGGCCATGTTCTTGGCGGCCTCATCCAGGGTGTCGTAGAACCCGCCGGTGAAGTTCTTCAAGAGCTCCACCCAGTTCGCCCCGCCCACGGCGACCTTGTCCAGCGAGGCCTCCATGTTCGCGGTGAAAGCCACGTCCATGAGTTCCCGGAAGTGCTGGTCCAGCAGGTCGCTCACGATGGAGCCCAGGTCCGTGGGCGCGAAAT
>JBMCLC010000213.1:0-4273 GCA_048614715.1 Oceanidesulfovibrio sp. | reverse complement strand
AGTAGGCGCGTAGCTCAGGGGGAGAGCACTTGCTTGACGCGCAAGGGGTCAGGAGTTCAAATCTCCTCGCGCCTACCACACAAGACGCTGGAAGCGGGAGGCATGGTCCTCCCGCTCTTGTTCTGTCCGCCTTCTTCCGAGCGAATCGGCAAGAAACAACGGACGTTTACGCATTGATTCGTCAGCGGTCGACGCATCGGATGTATTGGGAAGGGCAAATACCGTGGAAATCGCAGTACAAGGTAGCAGGACTGAAGTTCCAGAGGGCGCCAGTTGTCTGGACGCGCTCAAGGAGTCTTTGAGCGGCAAGAAGCTCCGAAAGGTCGTGGCATGCAAGTGCGGCGGCCGGATTCTGGATCTGTCCGCGCCCGTGCCCGAGTCCTGCGGCGAGCTCGAGCCCGTTGTCGAGGATTCGCCCGAAGGGCTCGACATTCTCCGCCACAGCGCGGCGCACATCATGGCCGCAGCGGTCAAGCGGCTTTTCCCGGACGTCAAGGTCACCATCGGTCCGGCCATCGAGAACGGCTTCTATTACGATTTCGACGCGCCCAAGCCGTTCACGCCCGAGGACCTGGAGGCCATCGAGGCCGAAATCGAGAAAATCATCGCCGAGGATCAGAAGTTTTCCTGCCGGGTGGTCGGCCGGAGCGAAGCCCGCGAGATGTTCGAGAAAATGGGCGAGACCTACAAGCTCGAACTCATCGACGACCTCGGCCAGGATACGGTCTCCATCTACGAGAACGGCGATTTCGTCGACCTGTGCCGCGGCCCGCACATTCCGGCCAGCGGCGCGCTCAAGGCCGTCAAGCTGACCCATGTGTCCGGAGCCTACTGGCGCGGCGACGAGAACCGCCCTATGCTCCAGCGCATCTACGGCACGGCCTGGCACGACCCCAAGGCGCTGAAGAAATATCTGAACCAGCTCGAGGAAGCCAAGAAGCGCGACCACCGCAAGCTCGGCCGCGAGCTCGATCTCTTCTCCATCCACGAGGAGGTCGGCCCGGGCATGGTCGTCTGGCACCCCAAGGGCGCGCTGGTGCGCACCATTCTTGAGGATTTCGAACGCAAGGAGCACCTCAGGCGCGGGTACGACATCGTGGTCGGCCCCACCATCCTCAAGAAGGACATGTGGGAGATATCGGGCCACTACGAGCACTATCGCGAGAACATGTACTTCACCGAGATCGACGAGCAGGTCTACGGCATCAAGCCCATGAACTGTCTCTCGCACATGCTCGTGTACAAGTCGCGCATCCGCAGCTACCGCGATCTGCCCATTCGCCTGTTCGAGCTCGGCACGGTGCATCGCCACGAGCGCGCGGGCGTGCTCCACGGCCTCTTGCGCGTTCGCCAGTTCACCCAGGACGATGCGCACATCATCTGCCGGCCGGATCAGCTCGAGAATGAGATTCTCGCCATCATCAAGTTCGTCAGCGACGTGATGGGGCTGTTCGGTTTCGAGTACGAGATGGAGCTTTCCACGCGGCCCGAGAAATCCATTGGCAGCGACGAGGACTGGGAGCGCGCCACCAACGCGCTGCGCTCCGCCATGGAGAGCCACGACCTGCCGTACGAGATCAACGAGGGCGACGGCGCGTTCTATGGTCCGAAGATTGACATCAAGCTCAAGGATGCCTTAGAGCGTCGCTGGCAGTGCGCCACTATTCAGTGCGATTTCACCTTGCCTGAACGATTCGACCTGTCCTATGTGGATCAGGACGGCGAACGGAAAAGGCCGGTGATGCTGCACCGCGTGGTGCTCGGTGCCATCGAGCGTTTCATGGGCGTGCTCATCGAGCATTTCGCCGGCGCGTTTCCCGTGTGGTTGGCGCCGGTGCAGGCTCGCGTGCTCACGGTCACGGACGCGCACAACAAGTTCGCCGAAGAGGCGGTCGCCGCGCTCAGTGCTCGCGGCATCCGCATCGAGGCTGACACGCGGAATGAAAAGCTCGGATACAAGGTGCGGGAAGCGCAGCTCGAGAAAATTCCCTATATCCTTGTTGTCGGAGATAAGGAAGTTGAGGAACGGGGGGTCAGCGTACGCATCCGGGGCAATGAGAACCTCGGCATGCGTGGCCTGGACGAAACGGCCGCGTTGATCCTCGAAGAATGCCAGAAGCCATTCGCGCAAGGAGGAATGTCCTATAGCTTCGCCCACGCAAACGCAAGCTCGCTGTAACAACCAGATCCGCGCCCGGCAACTCCGGGTGATCGATGCAGACGGCAACCAACTCGGTGTTCTTCTCAAGGACGAGGCCCTTCGCGTAGCGCGCGATCAGGGGCTGGACCTTGTGGAGGTCGCGCCCAATGCGGATCCGCCCGTATGTCGCATCATGGATTACGGGAAGTACAAATATCAGCAGCAGAAGAAGCAGCAGGAAGCGCGTAAACGGCAGTCGGTCATCCAGATCAAGGAAATCAAGGTCCGGCCCAAGACCGACGAGCACGACTACCAGACCAAGCTCAAGCACGTGCGCCGCTTTCTTGAGAACGGCGACCGGGTCAAGGTAACGGTGTTCTTCCGCGGCCGCGAGATCGTCCATAAGGACCGCGGACTCATCATTCTCCAGCGTATGGCGGAAGATACGCAGGAGCTGGCCAAGATCGAGCAGGAGCCCCGCGCCGAAGGCCGCACCATGAGTATGTTTCTGGCCCCGGTGGCCAAGAAAAAATAAACAAGCGCCGATGTATGGCGCTGGAATGAAAGGGAGCATGTCATGCCCAAGATGAAGACGAAAAAATCCGCAGCCAAGCGATTCTCCGTGACTGGCAGCGGTAAGTTCAAGCGCCGTCGGCAAAACCTGCGCCACATCCTGACCAAGAAGAACGCCGACCGTAAGCGCCGTCTTGGTAAGAGCACCCTCGTGGACAAGACCAACCGCAAAGCCGTCGAGCGGATGCTGCCCTACGCGGGCTAACGCTCCGGCTCCTGCGAGGAGGAGAAAGATATGCGAGTTAAACGCGGAAAAACCGCACACCAGCGGCACAAGAAATACCTGAAGCAAGCGAAAGGCTACCGGGGCGGACGCTCCAAGCTGTACCGCAGCGCGCGCGAGGCTGTGGAGCGCGCCGGGCAGTACGCCTATCGCGACAGAAAAGTCAAAAAGCGCGAGTTCCGCAAACTGTGGATTCTGCGCATCAACGCGGCTGCGCGGGAGCATGGTCTCTCCTACAGCCGATTTATGCGCGGCCTTTCTCTGGCCGGCGTGGAGCTGAACCGGAAAGTGCTGGCCGACATGGCCGTGCGCGAGAAGGAAGGCTTCGCCAAGCTGGCCGAGACCGCCAAGAGCAAGCTGGACTAGCGGCCGCGCAAGCCGTCGGGCAACATGCCCGGCGCACGGAATCGACCAGCCCCTTTCGCGAACGGGGCGTGGATGTGAATCGAGCGACAAGGCCCCCGCTTGCGGGGGCCTTTCTGTGCTTGAGAAACACAGGCCGGTCCCGCGCTCCGACAGAATACAGCAGGTGAACCTTCTTCCACAGGCAGCGATCCATGTCCCTCTCAGACCTGATCACAGAACTGGAGGCCCTCGTCCCGGCCATGCGCGACGCCATGGAGCACGCCGAGGGCGAGAAGGAGCTCGAGGCCGTGCGCGTCGAATTCCTCGGCCGCAAGGGCAGCCTCGCCGCGATCATGTCGCGGCTGCCCGAGCTTGAACCAGGCGAACGGCCCGAAGCCGGCAAGTCCGCCAACACGGTCAAGACCGCGCTCACAGAAATTTACGAGGAACATCTGGCCTCCCTGGCGCGCTCCAGGGCCGAGGCCGAGCTCGAAGGCTTTGATCCCACGCTCCCGGGGCGCGCTCCCGCGTGCGGCACCATCCATCCCATCACCATGGTCATGGAAGAAGTCTGCGACGTGTTCGCGCAGATGGGGTTCGAGATCGTCTCCGGCCCGGAGGTGGAGAACGACTACTACAACTTCGAGGCCCTCAACATGCCGGCAGACCACCCGGCCCGCGACATGCAGGACACCCTCTACGTTCGCGACAACATCCTGCTGCGCACCCATACCTCGCCGCTGCAGGCGCGCACCATGGAGCAGCGCGACCCGCCGGTGGCCATCATCGCGCCCGGCAAGGTCTACCGCCGCGATTCGGACGTGACCCACACCCCCATGTTCCACCAGATCGAGGGGCTGCTCGTGGACAAGGGCGTTTCCATGGCCGACCTGCGCTCGACTCTGACCTACTTCGTGCGCAAGGTCTTCGCCTCGGACGCTCAGCTCCGCTTCCGGCCGTCCTTCTTTCCGTTCACGGAGCCTTCGGCCGAG
>JBMCLC010000212.1:0-4289 GCA_048614715.1 Oceanidesulfovibrio sp. | reverse complement strand
CCCATGGGACACACAGCGGCAGCCTCTGCGCGAAGCAGCAGACATCCCATGGCGGACGCGCTAGGTAGGGCGGGCAGGGCAGCGGTGTCCTTTTGTCTCTCGCTGGAGGGCGAGGGACAATGCGACCCGCGAGGAGCGAAGACCGCACGAGAATGCGGGCCAAACCCCAACGCAGCCCCTTGGCAAAGGGCAGTCGCGGGCAGGAGCGCGCGTTTGGCCACGGCAATGCCGACGCGCCAGGACGCGGCCGTCCGCCTGGAACGAATAGCGGGGCAGGCTTGGGAAAAAACCCGCCCGCGCGTATACTCCGTCGCCTCGCCGCTAGACGGCGTAGCGTGCTGGCTGCTGTTCCAGCGCGCTCTGGCAATCCACGCACAGCATGGTGGTGGGCCGCGCCTTGAGCCGCGCGGTGCCGATGTCCATGCAGCACTCCTCGCAATAGCCGTAGTCAGCGGCGTCGATGCGCTTGAGGGCGGTTTGGATTTCCTTGATGCGAGCCCAGGAGCGTTCGCGCATGGCCATCTTCAGATGGGTGTCGCTCACCACCGAGGCGAACTCGTTCTCATCCGCGCAGTATTCCACGCGGAAGTCGAGGTTCTCGGTCTCGAGGGTCGAGAGTTCTGACTGCAGGTACTTCTTGATTTCACTGAGCTGATCGGGGGTCATGGAGGCTCCTCCTCTGACTCTGGTTTTCCTCGTATCTATAGACGATGTGTTACGTTTTCACGGCGAGCGTGTAACCGGAACCGTCACAGAGATTTTTTTTACCCTCCTTCAGGAGCTAAAGCCCGGACGATTCCGGACGATAAAGGGGGCATGGAATACGCAGCCAATCTCCCCGCTTCGGACCGCGAGCAGAAAGAGGCCGTCCGGAACCCCCGCTCCAGGTGGGACGCCTCCTGCATCGACGACCTTGCTCCCCGTGGTCTTGCGGGGATGCGTTTCCTCGTGGTTTCGTGCTCCCAGCACCACGCCCGCACGGATCGCAGGCTTCTCATCAGGCTCGGGGCGAACGAGGTCCGCCACGAAAGCTCGGGCGTCCGGGCCGCGCGGAGCCTCGTTGCCGGCAAAGCCGATTGCGTTATTCTGGACGGCGGCCTTGCGGACATGAGCGGGCTCGAGCTCGTGCGCCTGATCAGGCTCCATCCGCGCACGGCGCTCATGCCGGTCATTCTCGCCTCGGTGGAGAACAATCGCTCGGCAGTGCTCGAGGCCCTGGCCTCCGGAATCAGCGGCTATCTTATCCGTCCGTATTCCATGGTGGGGCTCGCGCGGCAGATAGGCCGCGTGCTGGAACAGCCCACGTCCACCATTGATGAAGGCATGGGGGTGAGCCGCAAGGCGTTTGAGGAAGCGTTGTCCGCGTATGAAAACGCACCGAAGGCAGCCGTGGAGGCCGAGGAAGACCGCGTGGCCGCATTGCTCAACGAAGTGGACGAGCTCCTGCGCATCAACGCCCTGGATGCGGCCTGCGAAGTGATTGGCCCGATGGCCAAGGCGGCGGACCCGGCGTTTCGGGCCGAAGCCTGCGTGCGCCTGGCGGAGATCCATCGCCGCCGCGCCAATCCCGGCAGGCGCAAGGACGCCTTGGCCGAGGCGGGCTCCTGTTTTCAGGACGTCGGAGAGTTCGAGCGCGCCGCAGAATGCTTCGCCGTGCTGCAGGAGCTCAACCCGTCGGCCCCGAGCCCGGATGAACAGACCGCGCGCGGAGCTTTGCAGCGCCGGGATTTCAGTGGAGCGGCCCGCATCTATTCCGCCATGCTCGAAATGCGTGAGCCCGAAGCTGTCTGCCGGAGCATCAGCCGGGCCTGCATGTTTACAGCCGATCCCGTCACCAACGCCCGTCTGCTCTGCAACGAGCTTGGCCGTTTGCGCGGCGAGGATGCCGAGACCCTGTACCAGCGGATCGTGGGACCGCCGCCCAAGCCCATCGAAGAGCTCGAGGAGCGCGAGGACCGCGCCCGAGGCAAGCTTGCCGAGGCCGTGGCCGTGGCCCGCTACACCATCCGCGCCTACCGAGAAATGAAGAAGCAGGCCGGCGGTCCGGCTCCGGCGCACATCGGGGCGTGATCGCCAGCAGCGCCACAAACGTGATGGCGGACGGCCCCGCCGTGGCCCGAATCCGCCGAACTCCGCCCTTGCGGCCCGTGGACGGCACGGGTATATCCCGTGGCCATGGGAGCCATAGCCAAGACCAGATCATTGTTGCGCATGGTGAAGATCGAGCATTCGGTCTTCGCTCTGCCGTTCGCCTATCTCGGCGCGTTCGTATCCGCGGGCGGCTGGCCGGGGTGGCGCGTTTTTGTGCTGCTCACCGTGGCCATGGTCGCGGTGCGTTCCTTCGCCATGGCCTGGAACCGGCTTGTGGACCTGCCGTTCGACTCGCAGAATCCGCGCACGGCGACGCGCCCGCTGGTGACGGGCGAGATTTCGGTGCGCGAGACCAAGATATTCCTCGGCGCCACGGCGTGCGTGTTCATTCTGGCGGCGGCCGGCCTCAACTGGCTGTGTCTGGCCCTTGCGCCTCTGGCGCTGATCTGGTCGGCGTTCTACAGCTATACCAAACGGTTCACGCCCATGTGCCACTTCGCGCTGGGTTCGGTGCTGGGGTTGGCGCCCATTGCCGGGTGGATCGCCCCGCGCGTCTCGTTCTCTCTGCCGCCCGTGCTCTTTTTCCTGGGCGTGACCTTCTGGGTGGCCGGGTTCGACATCCTGTACGCCATGCAGGACGTGGAGTTCGACCGGAAGAAGGGTCTCAACTCAGTGCCCGCGGCGTTCGGGGTCAAGGCAGGGCTGGCCATTGCCGCGTTGTCCCACGTCAACGCCGCGATCTTTTTTCTGCTCGGCGGCTGGGCGGCATGGCTCTCGTGGCCGTATTTCGTCACCTGGGTCGTGGTGGCCGGAGTGCTTTACTGGGAGCACAAGCTCATCAAGCCGGACGATCTTTCCCGTATCAACATGGCCTTCTTCACTCTAAATGGCGTGATCTCCATCGTCCTCTTCCTGGGCGCGCTGGCCTCGCTTGGCTAGCGCGTTCTCATAAAATAACAACAGACCCATCCTGACAGTTTTTCTGTTGTTTTCAAAGAATGCATAAGTGCTTCCAATTCATTTCACACTCAAGTCGTTCTAACGATTTGGCGCGCGACCCGTTTGGGCGTATCCTTTACGCATGCGAAGCTTTCTGATTGCCTGCGCCGGCATTCTCGTGGCGGCGATACTGACCGTAGGCTGGAATCCCATCTGGCGGGCCGTGGGTGTGGCCCAGCTGGAGCCCGAGACGCTCAAGATGTGGCTGACCACGAAACCGCCGGCAGGAAGCGATCCGCCGTTGCTTGTCGATGTGCGGACGCGGTTGGAGTACACTTGGTTCCATATCCCGAACGCGGTGCACGCGCCCGGCGTCATCTGGGGCGACACCGCGGCCGTGGAGGGGAGGATGGCGGGCCGGAGCGTGGTGCTCATCTGCATGACCGGCCATCGCTCCCAGGTGGCGGCGCTTTCCCTGATGCGCGGCGGCGCTGCAGACGTGCGGAACCTGGAGTGGGGCATGGCGGGCTGGCTCCTGGAGGACGGCCCCGTGGTGTCGTCCGACAATGCGCCGGCCGGAACAACAGATTACAAAGGCGACAACGACAATGGCTAAGAAGCGCCGCCCGTCCTGGTACAGGGACGAGGAAGAAGACCGTCCTGTAAGCAAATCGCAGAAAAAGCGCGAGATGACGGCGCTCCAGGAGGCAGGTGAGAAGCTGGCGACCCTGCCGGAAGCGCAGTTCGCCAAGCTCATGGAGTTCGATCTGCCCGATGAGCTCAAGGAGGCGCTCGGCGAATACCGCCGCATCACGAGCAAGGAGGCGCTCAGGCGGCAGGCGCAATATATCGGCAAGCTCATGCGGCTTGCGGAAACCGACACCCTGACTATGTTCCTGGAAGGTACGGAGGCCATACGGCGCCAGGAAAACGCCCTGCACAAGGCGTTGGAGAATGAGCGCAAGGCTCTGCTCCGGGGCGGAGATGCGGCGGAAGCCGTGCTCCAGGCGCTCAGGAGCCGCTACGGCGACGAGGCGGCGGACGAAGCGGCGCGCTTGGCCGAGCTGGCCCGCAACGAGCAGGAGCAGAGCGGCAAGCCCAATAACTCCCGCAAATTGTACCGCCATCTGCGCGACATCGCCCTGGCCGGCTCCCGGGACGACACGGGCGAAGTCGGATAGGGAATAAGGCCGCGGACGGCGATGTTCATGAAGGTATGATTATTTATTCTCACGACGAGCCGCAGGGCGCGGTGTCGC
>JBMCLC010000211.1:0-4302 GCA_048614715.1 Oceanidesulfovibrio sp. | reverse complement strand
GCTTGTGGGGCTGCTGGCCCTGTATCTGCCCCTGCTGTTCGACAAGGTCTTTGTGGTGGACATCGAGAAAACCCACCTGCTGTACAGCCCGACTCTGGAGCAGTTCATCTGGAAGGAGAAGGCGCACGATCCGCCGGCCGAGGCCAGGTCCAAGGCCGAAGACCATCACGCGGAGTTCGTGTACCGCGACGAGTCCGGCACCTACTACGGCCGCGAGGAGTTCGAGAAGCACCTGCCCTTCATCTACTACAAGAACATGGAGTTGTGGGGGTTGCTGCCCCTCGAACTCGAGGGACGGACCTTCGACGCGGCCGGCATCCGCGAAAACCGCCGGGTTCTCGAGCTTAAATCCAGCGAGATCAGCGACCATGCTGTCGGCCTGGCCCTGTACCCGCTGCTGGAGTCCAACCCGAGGCAAGCCCGCCTCGTCTTTCCGGAGGACCGCTACCGGCTGACCGAAAACGGCCTCGAGTTCATAAACGCCGACCGCAACGAGGTGGACGAGGAGCTGAGCAGCGCCTTCAACGCCGCGCTCAAGGACGCCGGCTTCCGGTTCCCGGCGCAGTTCGTGGCGGGCAAGCACTCCATCCTCAAGGCCTTCGACGCCGGTCATTTCCTCAAGGATGCGACCGGCGCGATCTACCACCTGAAACGGGTGGACGGCGAGCCGTGGGTTGCGCGCACGCCCATCGACCCGGCTCTCGACGTGCGCCACATCGAGGTCTCGGAGAGCAAGAACCGCGACTACTACGGCCTCCTGCTCACCCGGGACGACAGCATGTATCTGCTGCGCGAGCAGGGCTACGGACTCGTCCGGCTGTCGGTCAAGGAATACGACCCCGAGCGCATGGACTTCAAGGTGCTCATCGATCCGCTCTACCACACGGCTGTGTTTTCCGACGATACGACCATACACGGCGTTGCCGCCACGCTGGACAACGGCGCGCTCCACCCTGTGCGGCGCTACACCCATATCATGTCCCGCGCGGAGCGGACCACTGTCCAGGTCATTCGCAACGCCCTGTTCCCCTTCAGCCTCGAGCTGGTGGATAAAGGCCGCCTCGTCCTGCGCGCCCACGCCGGCAGCTGGATGTCCGGCGTCGGCATCGTTCTGGCGCTGGCGGTTCTCGCAGCCATGCGCTGGCGCAGGGGCGGCGAAGCAATCAAGCGTTTCGGTCTGGTCGTCGTCTCCGGAATTTTCGGCCTGGCCGCCTCCAGCGTGGCCTTTGACGAATGATGTGTAACGGAGCCCCTCTTCTGGGGGGCAAGTCCCTCAATACCATAACAGACCTCAAGACAAAGGAGATCGTATGCGACACCTCATTACCCTTAGCGTCCTGGCCGGACTCCTTCTGGCGGCATCCGTTGCCTTCGCCCACACCCCGCTGTGCTCGTGCTTCGACATGGGCGACGGCACCGTGCTCTGCGAAGGCGGCTTCTCCGACGGCTCCTCTGCCGCCGGCGTGAAGATGCATGTCAAGGACGGTTCCGGCAATGTACTGATCGAGAGCCAGATGTCGGAAAACAGCGACTTCGAATTCAAAAAGCCCGAGGGCGACTACACCGTGTATTTCGATGCGGGCGAGGGCCATATCATCGAGATTCCTGGTTCGGAAATCGTGGAGTAGGTGAAACGGCATCTTCAGCGCTCGTTCGTTTGCAGGTGTTTTTTTAAATGGCCTTAATTGAGAATGGGAATCACTTTAAACCACAAGGAATGATTATGAAACGCATCATGCTCGCTCTGTGCCTCACCCTGTTCGCCGCGGCTCCGGCTCTGGCCCACTTCCAGATGATCCATACGCCGGATATCGCTTTGAACGAGGGCCAGGCCCTGGACCTGAAGCTCGTTTTCACCCACCCCTTCGAGGCTGGCCATACCATGGACATGGCTCCCATGCAGGAGTTCTATGTGGTCAGCCAGCGCGGTGAGGCGGCCGAGCCCCAAAAGACCGATCTCATGGAGTACCTGGAGAAGATCACCTGGACCAGCCTGACCAACTCCGGCGTGGCCTACGAGGCCAAGCTGCCCAAGAAGATCGTCCGCTCCATGGGCGACTACGTCTTCGTGGCCGTTCCCGGTCCCTACCTTGAGGAGGAAGAGGGCATCTACATCCAGCAGATCACCAAGGTTGTCGCCAACGTGGGCGGCGTTCCCGGCAACTGGGCCGAGCCCGTGGGCCTGCCCACCGAGATCGTGCCCCTGGACAAGCCCTACGCCAACTGGACCGGCGGCGTGTTCCGCGGCGTGGTCCTCTCGGACGGCAAGCCCGTTGCCAACGCCGATCTCGAGGTGGAGTACTTGAACCACCCGCCTGTCGAGGGAAAGAACGAGTTCCAGAAAGAAGCGGTCGCGGAAGCACCCCATGACGCTTTCGTCACCATGGGCATCAAGACCAACGACCGCGGCGAGTTCACCGTCGGCATCCCCCATGCCGGCTGGTGGGGCGTCTGCGCCTTGGGCACCGGTCCCCAGACCGAGTATGAAGGCAAGGAGCTCTCTCAGGACGCCGTGATCTGGTTCAAGGCTGTGGACATGAAATAGCCTGCGCCATGTCCCGGTTCGGGTCCGTGGCGGCGAATTCCCCCCGCCGCCGCGGCCCGACTTCCCGACTAGAGTAGAGCAAACGCGACTTGGCGATTTCCAGAAAGGCCCGCGCCATGCCAGAGACCCAAGCTGAATACACCGCGACCATGTCCAGCGAAGAGCAAGACTCCGTACGTGCAGTTCTCCAGAGCAACCTCGTACGCAGAACCATTTTTTATTGTGTCGAGCCGTTCATCCGGCTCGTGCATGCCGTGGCTGGATGGGGCGTGGTTTTCAAGATACGGCTGCTGCTGTTCTTCTGCGTCATCTTCCCTGCCCTCGTCTCGCTTGTCCTGCTCGAGTCCTATCCGGATGAACTGCGCATCCTTCTCGCAGTGGTCCTCGTGGCCGCCATCATGCTGTTCGCGCCGCTGTCCGGGGCTCTGAGCTATCTGCTCATCCGCAAGGAGCTCATGGATATCGAGAAGTTCTGCATGCATCTCAAACAGGGCGACTACACGGCCAACTTCGAACTGCCCCACGAGTCGGACGATGAGCACGAACTCAACGCACTCAAGCGCAACCTGAACTGGATGGCGCACGTGATCTCCCGCCGGGTGTCCCGGCTCCACGCCGCCCTTGAGGGCGCCCACGAAGACAGGATACGTTACGAATCCCTCTCCAACATCGATCCCCTCACCAACCTTGCCAACAGGCGCCGGTTTGAGACCCGCCTGGCAGAACTCGCCCACGAGGCCGCCATCACCAAGCGGCCGCTCTCGCTCATGTTCATCGATTGCGACAAGTTCAAGAGCGTCAACGACACCCTGGGCCACCAGGCAGGCGACGAGCTGCTGCAGTACCTCGCCGCGACTATCCGGCGCAGCGTGCGCGAGTACATAGACCTGCCCTTCCGCTACGGCGGCGATGAGTTCGGCGTGGTGTGCGTGGGCATGAACGCAGAGCAGGCGGCCGAGGCGGCGGAACGCATCCGCGAGGGGTTCCTCGAATTGCAGGACACCGAGGTGACGCTCAGCATTGGCGTGGCCGGCTACGCGCCGCACTCCCGGCGGTTCGCCCCCAAGAGCGTGGCCGAACTTGTGCAGACTGCGGACAAAGCCGCATACCAGGCCAAGGCGCTTGGTGGAAACCGGGTCATCGTCGCGCCGGAGAATTCCTCGTCCTAATGTGGGGTTCTGCAAATACATGGGTGTTTCGCCCTGCATTTGCGGAAGGATCGCCCACCGAAACGCCGCGGACTTCGACTCGCTACGCCGCCCCTTGCTCCGGCCCGCCCGTAGCGGGTTGGTGTCGCAATGACCTTGCTCTTCATGGAACGCGGCACGAGCGCGTCTTGGGAGTGCGGGCCGGCCGACACGCCGGCGCGAAATGGCTCTAGCTTGTCCGGCTCATTTCCATGAGGCGTCGCAGCTCGCCAAGATCGGCGACCGAGACCGTCGGAATGATATCCGCTCCGTCGGCGCCTCCCCTGCGCACCGGATTCCCCGTGGCCACGAGGGCCGAGCGCACGCCGGCTCGCGATGCCCCGAGGATGTCCGTCTCCAGCGTATCGCCGATCATCAGCGTTTCTTCCGGGGCGCAGTCGAGCAGGGCCATGCCGAGGTGAAAGAACTCGGGATTGGGCTTGCCCGCCACATGGGCCGTGCACCCGCCCGCCGTTTCCAGGAACGCGACCACGGCCCCGCACTCGGGTTGTAACCCGCCCGCCACGGGTAGCGCCGCGTCGGCGTTGGTGGCCACGAGACGCGCGCCGC
>JBMCLC010000210.1:0-4302 GCA_048614715.1 Oceanidesulfovibrio sp. | reverse complement strand
GAGCCGCGCCGGGTCGCTGGTGAATTCCATATCGGCCGCGGCCAGCTTGGCGTCCTCCACCTCCCGGGTGCGGTCGTGGCCGCGCCGCAGCTCGGCGATGCGCGACGCGTTGATGTCGAAGCCGACGACCCGGAAATGCGGCGCCAGCGCAACGCCGAGCGGCAGCCCCACATACCCCAGGCCGACCACAGCCACGGCGCGGTCCCTGCTGCGCAGAGTCTCAAAATCAACAATCATATCAACGCCCTTGTGCGTTCCGCTTTACAACGTGTTCAGAACGCGTCTATTCTTGTTCCATGGATTTCAATTGGGAAACTTTTGTCACGGCCCTGGGCCTTGCCTTCATCATCGAGGGACTGCCGTACTTCCTGTTCGCAGAGCGCATGCCGACCGTTCTCCAGATGCTCGCCCAAAGACCGCCCTCCTTTCTGCGAGGGCTGGGGCTCATGGCCATGGTCATCGGTCTCGCGGTGCTCCTCGTGGTCCGCTCCTAGGGCCGTTTCCCGCGCGGAGCCTCGGCGACGTGCAGGTTCACGATGCCCCAGCTGAGCGGCAGGCAGAAAACGGTTTCGAATCCGGCGTCCAACAGCTCCCTGGCCAGGGCGCGCTTGTCCGGAAAGGCACGAATGGTATCCGCCAGATACTGGTAGGCGTCCTTGTCGCCGGACACGATCCGCCCTGCCAGCGGCAGCAGATGATTCAGATACAGGTTGTATACGCCGCGCAGTATCCGCTTTTCTCCACTGCCGAACTCGAGGATGAGAAACCGGCCGCCGGGTTCCAGCACGCGCAGGACCTCTTCATAGGCGTCCTGGCGGGGCTTGATGTTGCGGATGCCGAAGGCCACGGTCATGCATGCGGCAGAGGATTCCGCGAAGGGCAGTCGCCTGCCGTCCGCCAGTACCGTCGCCACCCTGCCGCCCAGACCATGCTTGCGTATCTTGGCGGCTCCCTGATCCAGCATGGGTTTGGAAAAATCCGCCGCCGTGATCCGCGCGTTCGGGTAGCGCTTGGCGAGCATCACCGTCACATCCAGGGTGCCGGCGGCGAGGTCCACTATATGGCCGCGTCCTTCCGGCGGCTCTGCCTCGCGCACGAGCACCCGTCGCCAGTGGATGTCCAGCCCCAGGCTGAGAGCGTGGTTGAGAAAGTCGTACCAGCGCGAGATGCGGCCGAACATGGCGCGCACCTTGCCGGCGTGTGTCTCCTTGGCTTCGAGCTCCTGCTGCGGCTCAGTCACGGGCCTCCTCGCTTTCCATGCCGCCAGCGTCCTCGCGCAGGGTTTCCCGAACCCGCTCGTATATGGCGGGAAAAAACTCCTGGAAATTCTGCGGTGAAACCCGGCCAACCTCGATGAACTTGACGACGATTTCCTTGGTCACCTGGAGCGCCTGCGCCTTCTCCTTGTCCACGTCTCTGCCTCCGCGCCGTTCGCCGGGCAGCGCCGGCGAGGCGTCCTGTATTGTTCGCGCCCGATGGGCTGTTCGCAATCAAAAAACCCGTCCGGGGGGAAATGGCCTTGACCGCGTCAAAAAGCACGCCGGACGGGAAAAAAGAAAAAACCCGAGAGGCCCCTTCTTTTTCTGATCCGTTACCACTGTCCGCCAGCACAGTCGAGAGCCATGGCGGTTCGAAAAAGGAAGGCCCTGCACCGTCTTGCTCCATACACGGCATGTATGTGGCAAGCTGGCGCAGGGCGCTGTCAATGAAACAAGCCCTTGCTCTCCTACAGATACTCTCTTCTACAGTGCGGGTTCTGACCGGGATCAATCCTCGCTGAGCAGGTTGCTGATCTCCTCGCGGATGACGCGCGCCGCGGACTTGGCGGCCTCGCTCTCTATCTTGGTGGAAAGCTCCTGGCGCAACCGCGCGGCCATCACGTTCCAGTCCTCGTGACTCACGGTCTTGCGCTCCAGCTTCTCCACGCCCTCGCGGATGACCCTTTCGAGCTGTTCGGTGAGGTTCCCCACCAGATTTTCGTAGATGTCCGAGTTCTCTGACAAGGAATCGCGCATCCGCGTTTCCACGGCATCGGCTATGGCTTCCCGCGTCGCATTGCTCATGGGCTGTTTGTCGAGTCGCGCTTCGAATTCCTCCATGAGCGAGGACCGGAGCCCGGGCACGGCTTGGTCGAGCGCCTCGGAAGCGGCGCTGCGCATCTCCTGGGCGGAAGGTATGGAATCGCCCATATCCTTGATGCTTGACTTCACAAGACCCTCGATCCGCTCGCGCTCCTTGGCCAGTTCCGCGCGTATCTCCTCCACGGCGGGCCTGGTGCGTTCGTCTGCAATGGCGCCGACATCCTCCGGATTGAGTCCGGCGGAGGGCAAGGATTCCTCCAGCGCAGCGAACCGTTTGGCCACCATGGATTCTACCTCCTCGCGCGAGACGCCTTCATCGCGGAAGGTCTGGAGCACTTCATCGATACGGTCGGCCAGGGATGTGAGATCGTCCTGGCGCTCTTTGGATATCTCGGCGATCCGCTCTTCGAGCCGGCTGTGGAAGGGTCCGCCCTCGTCCATGGCCTCCACGATGCCGGTGCTGATGGCGTTGATCAAAGGTTCAGGCACGGACTCAGGGTCGCCGAACTGGTTGATGGTCTGGCTGAGGCGGGACTCCAGGGCCATGTTGTCCAGCCTCGCCGACTCCTCGACTGCGCCGATGCGCTCCTCGATCCTGGAGGCGACGGCTCCGCCCTCGGCAAGCTCCTTGTCCAGCTCCTCGCGCACGGACTTGCGCACGGCCTCGGCTCTGGCCTGCTCGTTCGGCTGGGCCGCGGCGGCGTCTTCGGCCGTTTTTCTCACTGCCTCCATCTGCTCGGTAAGCTCCGCGCGCAGGCCGACTACCGCCTTGTCCACGGTATCCCGCAGCGCCTTGGCGGCGTTGCCGCCCTCGGCAAGCTCCTTGTCCAGCTCCTCGCGCACGGACTTGCGTACGGCCTCGGCTCTGGCCTGCTCGTTCGGCTGGGCCGCGGCGGCGTCTTCGGCCGTTTTTCTCACTGCCTCCATCTGCTCGGTAAGCTCTGCGCGCAGGTTCGCGAGGGAGTGTTCCAGGGGTTGGCCAATGGCCGAGGCTATCGCGCCGTTCTCGCCAAGAGCCTGCTGAATCCGTTCGTCCACGGCGGATTGTGCGGCCTGGGAGGCGGCGGCCTGCACGTCTTCCACCGAAGGCGTCTGCTCCACCGTGGCGGCCAGGGCGTCAATCTCGTCCAGACGAGCAGCCTTGCTCGCGAGTTCCTTTATTGCGGCGTCCTGCTCGGCGCGGGCCTGCTCCAGCAACGATTCGAGCTGCTCCACGCGGGCCGCGAGTTCCTCGTCCTTGGCGGGCTCCATGGCGTCGAGGATCTGGCGGAAGGAATCGAGCCGCTGCGTGACCATCGCGGCCACGGCGCCGTTCTCGCCCAGGCTGGTGTCGAGTTTCTGCAGAGCCTCGCGGACTGATTCATCCAGGGAGCCGGCGGACTGAACGACCTGCGCCAAGTCGCTTTCCAGGGAGGCGATGCGCTCCACAAGGCCCTCGCGCTCGGCCGCCGCCGCTTCCAGGGAGTTGATGCGCGCCTCCATGGATTCCAGCGTGGAGACGAGCTGCTCCACTGCTTCCTGATCCATGACTGGCGCCGTTTCCGCGGCTTCCGCGGCCGGAACCTGCGGGGGTTGGGGGGCAGCCTGGGGTTCCTCCGCGTCTGTTTCGAAATCGAATTCTTCCATGGCAGGGGCCGGTGCAGGCTCTTCCTCGAAAGCCAGCTCCTCGCCCATGGCGGCTTCCTCGGCGGCCGGTTCATCGAGCCCGGTTTCCAGCTCTTCCGCCGGAAGCTCGACATCCCATTCGTCGGCCGGGGCTTCTGCCTCTGCCGCCTCCTCGGGTGCCTTCTCCATGTCCATGACGCCCTCGAGCCCATCCAGACCGCCCAGGGACTCGTCGAAGGTGTCGGAAAGGTCCACGAGATCGTCTCCAAAGGCGAAGGATTCGTCTTTGGCTGCGGGTCGGGCTTCCACAGCCGGGCCCTTGCCTGCTTCCACGATATCATCGGGGCTGAGATCGATGAGCTCTTCGGATTCATCAGCCGCGGCGGTTTCCGGTTCTTCCGTGATATCCTCGAAATCGAGTTCGCTTTCGTCCTCGATGAAGTCGTTCATGTTGAACTCGCCCACGGTCTCTGCCTGTGCCGAGTCGTCTTCAGGAAGCTCGATGTCGGAGATAAGCTCCTCCAGACCGAGGATGTCGAGTTCGTCGGCATCGGCTCGGGCTTCCTCGGGCATGGTCTTCTGCTTTGGCGACTGCACGGCGGTGGACTCCAGGCTG
>JBMCLC010000209.1:0-4322 GCA_048614715.1 Oceanidesulfovibrio sp. | reverse complement strand
CTCTCTGTGTTCTCTGTGGTTTATGAGGGCACAGGAATAGGCCTGAGTAGTTACTATGTATGATTATACTCGCGTGGACCCTGGGAACTGCATTGAGCCTTACAGTGACGCAACAAAAATAGCCAATTTGAAGCAGGAAGAGGGGTTTAGGCCTACAGCATACCTTGATGCGAAGAATAACTTGACCGTGGGATATGGATCAAATTTGGAGCACGGCCTGCATGATGACATCCTAAAGGAGCTAGGGTATGATCCCCAGGCGGTAAAGGATGGAACTCAAGCCGTGACCGAAGAGGATGCGGCGAAGATGCTTACGGAAGATGCCGAGCAAGCGGTACAGGAATCAGAGAGCTTGGTTAATAACTACGACAACTTAGACCCAGATGCGAAGGGGGTTCTGGCTGAAATGGTTTACCAAATGGGCCGCACCAAAGTGGGAGGGTTCGTGAAGATGCGAGCGGCTCTTGAGCGTGCGGACTACGATGAGGCGGCTGATGAGATGCTGGATTCGAAGTGGCACAAGAATCCGCCCGACAAAGGCGGTACGCCCGAGCGTGCAAGGAGGAAAGCTCGAGAGATGAGAGCCGCGAAGGAAGACGTCGATGACTGTCCATCTGAGCAAGAGGTCTTCGGTGGAGGTAAAGGATGATCCGCGCCATCTTCGTTTTCGTCTTCGCTTTGGCCCAGGCATGGGGCGCAGGGGTGGCTCTACCAGACGATTGGGTGATGAAGTTGTCCCCGGCTTCGGTCTGGCTCTTGATCGGTCCGATTGCGGATCCTGAGCCGTACATCGTCACGGTAGACGACCGCGCTGTTCGGGAATCGAAGCAATGGGGTGGAGAGGTGACCTTTGTTGATATGCGTGAGTCATTGGTAGAGGCCCTAGGCTTGCCGAGAAAGTGGGCGAAGCGAGTACAGCTAGATGTATCGCGGTTTGGCACGCGAGATGTGATCACTTACCATGTGCTTTCCGTAGATGGCGCCGAGGCAGTTGTGAGAATGAATAGATATGGAAGCGGCAACGGATCCACGAGCGGGGTAGTGCGCATCAAGGCGGTTCTGTACGAGGACGGATGCTTCCATTTGACGCGAATGCCGGAAGACGATGCCGCCTCGTCAACTGCCAGTGCTGCATCTGCCGCCGATTCTGCAGACTGCGAGTCACCTGGAGAGGTTGACTCCCAGTCACAGGACCCAGCATCAGGTGCTCAGGATGGCAAAGAAGATCGGTGAAACCAGTGCGCAAAACCCAGGACGCGGAGGCGCGCCGGGACGAATCCGGGAAGGAGTAAGCGAAGCGCCAGGGCAAATCTGGCAAGGAGTCGACGGTGAAAGTCCGTTACACGGTAAAGAATAGCGATCAGCCGTGCCCCCGAGTCATGGCTGCAGGTGGGCAACCATCTGTGGCAAGCGTTGACAGGGGTGTAGGCAGGCTCGATATTGAGCTCCGAAATCAACGTCGAGGGTGCCGACCTTGTGCTTACAGGGGGAAGGCAGCACGAGGACGCGCGTTATCGCGAGTGCGTCACCGGCCCTCCGGAGTCCAAGACCCGAAGCATGTCTATATTCCATTCCCCTGGAAAAGTGCGCATGGTCATGCGCACTTTTCCAGGGGAATGGAATACGCGCCGGCATGGCCGATCGGCCGGAGGACAGCGCCTACACCGGCAACCAGGAGCGCTGCCTCGCCCGTCAGGAGCATCGCAAAGCAGCCGTGCTCCTGGAACAGGCGGCACAGGGAGGATCGGTCGCGCTCCACCTCCGGCGGCTGGCGGACCAACGCCATCAACAGGGTCCCGAAGCGGGCCTGTGGATCGCTCCGATCCCAGCCTGCACCCTCGACGAACGGCGGGCCTGCCTGGAGCTGGACGACTATCTGGAACTGGTCGACCAGACCGGCCGCATCCCGCCCGAACTACGTTCCATCCTCGAACGACTCCAGTTGGATGCCGACGCCTGGCTGCAGGAGATGCGCAGCTCCGGCTTCCTCTTCGGCGCCGCCATCGGCAGCATGACGGCGCGCGGCCGAAGCCGCACGCCGCGGAGTCCGCTGGGTGGCGGACATCGTCGCCGGCCTCCATCGACAGCCTGAAACGGGTTGATGGGCCAACCATAGCACGGCTGATGCAGCGACCTCTCGCGGTCGGCTGGCTGCGGTATGTCCTGGCCGAAGCCAGTAGCGTCATTTCTTGGCCCTCAGGCACTTTCGATGTCAATCAGACACTCCGATATCCCCCCTGCAGGCTCATTGTGATATTCGCAGCGCCGGGAGGGGCGCGGCACGCGCTCCTGGGAAAAAAGTGCATGTCCACTGCCGTTCTGTGTCGTTCTGCCGTTCTGCCGTTACTTCCGCTCCTGGGAAAAAAGGTGCATGTCCACTGCCGTTACTGCCGTTCCGCGTTACTGCCGTTCCGCAAACCGAGGGTTCATCATAGCGGGCCGGCCCGCCTTTCGGCAGAGAGCGCGCGGCCGTGGTCCGGAGACCGGGTGGACGATCGTGCCGCTATCGTCCGGCCGGTTCGCGGGCCCTCGGGCCCGCGAGCAGGTCCGTGGCGATCCGGCTTTCGTATCCGCCCGGATCCTTCTCGATGGCTCGGCGGATGTCGGGCACCAGGTCGGCGGCTTCGGGACCGGCCCAGCGCAGGCAGTTGTACAGCAGCAGGCTGGCGTAGCTGTCGCCGTTCAGAAGCTCGCGCCAGCAGGCGATGGCGGCGTCGCGATGGGCGTTCTGGCGCAGCAGAGCCCAGGCGGCCATGATGCGCACCGCGTGGGCCTCGTCCTCAAGGGCTTCGAGCAACAACGCTTGCGCCTGCGCGTCGTCGAGCAGCAGCAGGCCGATCACGGCCCACCAGCGCAAGCCAGGCTGCGAGGAGACGAGGTCGGCGCGCATCTGCTCGGCGTTGGCCGGGTCCCTGGCCATGGCGCGGTCGGCGGCGTCGAGCAGGTCGGCCACCGGATGGAGGCCGGGATCCCGGGCGAGTTCGTAGATCGTGCCACCGTGCTCGGCCAGCAGGCGCTGCCATTCGACTTCCGGCAGCAGCGCTGGATCATGATGGGCGATCTGCCATTCACGCAGGACCTGGCGCATGGTGTCCAGGCGCTCCTGCTGGGCGGGCTCGTCGATCAGATTGTGGACGCAGTCGGGATCCCTGGCCAGATCATACAATTCTTCGCTGCGGGCGCGCGGTCGGAAGAAGCGGCCGGTGATCGCATCGGTGCGTCCGGCACGGTGATGCTCCTCCCAGGCTTGTGTCAGCGGCAGGCGCCACAGGTAATCGAGGTGCTGGCCCCACGGCGCCCAGGGCAGATAGCTACGGACGTAGAGGAAGTGGCCATCGGTGACGGCGCGGGCGTTGTCGTAGACCTCGTCCATGCGTTCGCGGAAGGCGACGTGCCAGCGGCGTGGTTCGCCGCGGTTCGGACCGAGGAGGGCGCGGCCGCTCATCGTCGCGGGCCGCTCGACCCCGGCCAAGGCCAGCCAGGTGCTGGTCAGATCGTGGGCGCTGACCAGATCGTCCACGGTCTGCCCGGGCGCCACCGCTGGCCACCAGCTGCGGTGCCGCTGCGGGATGCGCATGATCAGCGGCATGTGCAGCCCGGCGCTGAAGAGGAAGCGTTTGCTGCGCGGCATCACTCCGCCGTGATCGGAACAGTAGGCGACGATGGTGGTCTCGGCCAGACCGTCCTCGGCTAGGGCCTCGAGGATGCGGCCCACTTCGGCATCCATCCGGCTGATGCGATCGTGGTAGCGCGCGTAGTTGGCCCGGGTCACCTCCAGGTCGGGATGATAGGCGGCGGCCTGCACGGCGGCGGGATCGTGCTCGGTGTCGTCGAGTCCCTCGAACGCGAAGCGCTCGTGGCAGGTGTCGATGTTGACGATGCAGAAGAAGGGGCGGTCCTCCGGCGCCTTTCGCCAAGGCGTCGACCGGTCGCCGCTGCTGTTCCAGCCGCTGCGCTCGCTGCGACCGCCGATATTGTAATCGGTCTTGCGGGAGTTGTGGGTCCAGTAGCCGGCCTCTTGCAGATGCTCGGAATAATAGCGCAGGGAATCGGGGATCCTGTTGTCGCTGCGCATCGGATGGGTGCCGGCGGTGAGCGCAGGCATGCCCAGGATCCAACTGCTGCGCTGCGGGGCGCAGACCGGGGCATTGGCGAACAGGCGCGTGTAGCGGAAGCCTTCCGTCGCCAGACGATCGAGGTTGGGGGTGGTAGCCTGCCGGTTGCCGTAGCAGCCGAGCCAGGAAGCGCTGTTGTCCTCGGACACGATCCACAGGACGTTGGGACGCTGCCGGGGAGACCAGTCCTGGGCCGCGAGCCGCTGG
>JBMCLC010000208.1:0-4323 GCA_048614715.1 Oceanidesulfovibrio sp. | reverse complement strand
TCATCGGTTGCGGACTCGGGGGTCTGAAGATTTTCGAAGAAACCGTGGTCAAGCTGGAGCATGAAGGCCCGCGTCGTGTATCGCCCTTCGCCATCCCCGTGTACATCGCGAACATGGCCCCGGGACTGGCCTCCATCGAGCTGCAAGCCAAAGGTCCCAACCTCGTGACCACCTCGGCCTGCGCCTCGGGCATCCACGCCATTATCTACGCCTACTCGGACATAGCCATGGGCCGCGCCGAGGTCATGGTCACCGGCGGCGTGGAGTCCACCATCACCTCGCTGGGCATCGCCGGCTTCAACGCCATGCGCGCGCTCTCCACTCGCAACGACGATCCCAAGCGCGCCTCCCGGCCCTTCGACAAGGACCGCGACGGCTTCGTCATGGGCGAGGGCTGCGGGCTGCTCATGCTCGAATCGCTCGAGCACGCCCAGGCGCGTGGGGCGAACATCCTGGCCGAAATCGTGGGCGCCGCGGCCACGGCGGACGCCTACCACATGACCGCGCCTGCCGAGGACGGCTCGGGCATGGCGCGCTCCATGCAAAACGCCCTGCGCACAGCCGGCATGGTCCCGGAAGAAATAGAGCACATCAACGCCCACGCCACATCCACTCCCCTGAACGACGTCACGGAGACACGCGCCATCAAGAATGTCTTCGGCAAGCACGCCTACAACATCCCGATCACCGCGAACAAGTCCATGATCGGCCATTTGCTGGGAGGCGCCGGCGGGGTGGAGTCGGTCTTCAGCGTCATGTCCCTGGTCGACGAGGTCCTGCCCCCGACCATCAATCTGGAAAACCCCGACCCCGAATGTGATCTGGACTACATCCCGGAAGGCAAGCGGCGCACGCAGGTCGCCAACGTACTCTGCAATTCCTTCGGATTCGGGGGTACCAACGCCAGCGTGATCTTCTCCCGCTGGAACGGGTAGACCACACTCGCAAGGAGTGACAGCCGCACTCCACACTGTCTCGTTTTCTGGACTGAAACGCGCCTTGATGGCCGCTAGGCGCTGCTCAGCGCACCCAGCGCGTCCTCGACCGAATCGTGGATCGAGGTGCACTTGGTCACGCCCACCATGTCGAGCACACGGCGGAAGTTCTCGGCCAGACCCGCCAGGGCGATCTTCAACTCCTGGGATCCGCCGTTCTTGATGATGCCGTCCAGCAGACTGATGCCGCCACCGTTGATGGATGCGTGCCTGTCAAAGGCGAGGACGGCGCTCTGGAATCCTCTGGACGCGGCTTCGTCTATGGCGCTGCGCAGGTACGGCGCCGTGGACGAGGTGACGTTGCCGTGGATCTTGATGACGGCGATGCCGTCCTTGTCTTCGATCTCGATTTCATTGATTTCGCCGCGGCTTTTTTCCAGGCGCGTTTCGGCGCGCTTCAGGGCCTGCTCCAGGGCGTCGCGCTGCAGCGGCTTGTCGATGAAGTCAGTGGCGTTCAGATTGAGGGCTTTCACGGCCAGGTCCAGATCGCCGTGGCCAGTGACCACAATGACCTCGGTGAACGGGTTCATTTCCTTGATGCGGCTGAGCACCTCGATACCGTCCATGCCGGGCATCTTCACGTCGGTGATAACTACATCGGGCTGCTCCTCGGCATACACCTCCAGCCCCTCCTCACCTGTCTCCGCGCGCAAGGTCTCATGGCCGAAGGCGCCCAGGAGAAGCTCCATCATTTCCAGGGTCGGCCGCTCATCGTCGATCACTAGTATTCTCATTGCGCCACATCCAGGGCAGGAAAGGAGAGAGTAAAGGCAGTGCCGCTGCCGGGCTCGCTTTCCACCGCTATCTCTCCGTTGCAGTCTTTCACTATGCCGTATGTAATGGCGAGACCCAGGCCCATGCCTTTGCCGGTCTCTTTCGTCGTATAAAATGGTTCGAAAATTTTATCCAGTCTGGAAGGGGGTATCCCAACCCCGTTGTCCTCCACGCGCAGGCAGACGCGTCCGTTGTCCTGGTACAAATCCACCCGGATGCGTCGGCCTTCGGAACGGACCGGGGATTCTTCGGAACAGACGGCGTCGCGGGCGTTGGTCAGAAGGTTGAAGATGACCTGCTGCAGCCGATTCTCCTGGCCCAGGATGGGCGGCAGGTCTTCCGGCAGGCGCACATCGAGCTTCACGCTGTCAAGCTGGAGCTGCTGGCGCAGAATGCGCAGCACATTGCGCACGGGCGAGGCCAGGTTCATACGCTCCTTGAGCAGCTCCGCTTTGCGGCCGAACTGGCGCATGGCCTGGATGATCTCGGATGCGCGGTCCACCTGCTGGCTTATCTGCCGTGTGACCTTGGCAAACGTCTCCGGCGGGATGGTCTCGCCCTTGGACGCGATCAGGTCCAGATACTCGCTGCCCACCTTGATTGCGTTGAGGGGTTGGTTCACCTCGTGCGCGATGCCGGCGGACATCTCGCCCAGGCTTTTCATCTTGCTCGCCTGGATAAGCTGGGCGTCCTTCTCGATCATGTCCGTGATGTCCGTGGCGGATACGATAAGCGCCGGCTTTTCCTCGTAGATCGTGGAACACACATGGAGGTTCACGTAGAACGGCTCTCCGTTGCTGCGATAGCCCAGGCTCTTGGGGAACGAAGCGCAACGCGACTGGGCGTCCATGTCGCTACGCGGAAAGGTCATGGGCAGCAGGTTCTGCACCTCGGGGGCGAATTCGCTGAACTTCTTGTTCACCAGCTCACGCCGTGAGTATCCGTAAACCTCGGTCGCCATGGGATTGGCGTCGAGAATGGTCTGGGTGTCCATATCCAGCACGAAGATGGGGTCCGGTCCGCTATGGAACAAGGAGCGGTACTTGAGTTGGGAACGTTTGAGCTCTGCCCGGTATTCCTTGATGTGCCGGACCATGTTGGCGAAGGAGTCCGCCAATTCGAGCACCTCGTCGTCCGCGCGGCCGCCGAAGTTTACAGTAAATTCCAGGTTGTCGCGGCGTATCTCCTCCGCCAGACGCATGAGCGCCCGTATGGGTTTGGTGATGCTGCGCGCCAGGGCTTGGCTCAAAAAGAATATGAAGATGACGATGCCGGCCAGAAACCCCACGAAGATGTTCCGCAACTTGGTGACGATGGCGCCGATATGCCGCTGCGACAAGCCGACATGGACGCTGCCGACGTTGTAAATACCCTCCTTCACCGGTACGGCCACGTCGTACACGGATTCTCCCAGCACATCGTCCAGAGACCGGATCGAGTAGTCCTCGTCCGGCAACAGTGGATTGGCGCCGCGCAGATTTTCCGGGAACGGCACGATGAACGTGGAGGCCAGCACCCGGCGGTCCGTGTCCAGAATAAAGATGTAGGCGATGAGGTCCATGCGCTCGCCAACCAGGGCCGCCTCGAAGGCCAGATTCACGAGCGCCGGCTCGTTCTGCGTCAGGATGAACGGCGCGCTGCGGTCCGCTATGGATTGTGCGATGCCAAGGCCGCGCAGCTCCAGCTCCCGCGTGAGGCTGGATATGAGAATGTAGCGCGCCACCAGGGCTATGCACACGCTCACCAGGAGCACGACGCCCAGCGTGCTGAAAAGGATCTTGTTCTTCAGATTCAGGGGGATGATTCTGAAACGCTCCAGCTTCATGGGGCTATTCCCCCACCCGGAACGACGCTCCCGGGGTCGCCGGAGGGCTTCCTGCCTAGTCGCGCGGTCACATCCTCCCAGTCCGTGATCAGTTGCAGCTCGCCGTTGCGTATTTCCGTGAAATACACTTGGTCGAGACCCTGGTGGTCGTGGGGACCGAACTGGACCACGGCGTTCTGTCCGATATGCATATCGTGTATGGACTGCACGGCTTCGATGAAACCCCTGCGCGACGCCACGGGGCCCATGCGCTCTAAGGCTTCTACGAAGACCCGCGCGTTCAGGTAGCCCTCCAGGCTGACCGAGCTGATGGGCTGTCCCGGATGCACCTCTGCGTAATGGACCATGAACTCGTCTGCCAGGGGAAACAGCTCCAGGGTCTCCGGAAGCTCGGGCGGGGGCACCACATGGCTCACGATGATCCGTTCTCCTGTATCACCCAGGATGCGCGCCAGCTCCTCGGCCCCAACAAACGAGACGTTGTAGAAAACGAGGTCCGGCTGGACCTTCTTGGCCAGCCGAATGAATTTGGCGCAGGGCCTGTAGGTGCCCACCATGACCACGGCCTCTGGGCTCGAGGCCATGATGCGCGCCAACGCCTTCTCCACGTCCATGGTGCCGCGGATGTAGGAGCCCTTGGCCACCGGATCGAGCCCGTACGAGAGCAGCGATATCTCTGCCCCCCGCAGCCCGTCCAGACCGTAGGCGTCGTACTGGTAGAACACCGCG
>JBMCLC010000207.1:0-4368 GCA_048614715.1 Oceanidesulfovibrio sp. | reverse complement strand
TACGATGCGCTTTCTCGGGCGCGCGAGCAGTTGCCGTTTGAGATAGACGGCGTAGTGGCCAAGCTGGACGACCGCGATCTGCAGGCCGATCTCGGTGCCACTGCCCGCGCGCCGCGCTGGGCTCTCGCCCTCAAGTTTCCGGCCCACCAGGGCGTCACCGTGCTGCAGGACATCCGGGTGCAGGTGGGGCGCACGGGCGCGCTCACGCCTGTGGCCATTCTGGAGCCCGTCTCCCTGGCGGGGGTCACCGTTTCCCGCGCCACCCTGCACAACGAGGACGAGATACGCGCCAAGGGCCTGAAGATCGGCGACCATGTGGTGGTCCAACGCGCCGGCGACGTAATTCCGGAGGTAGTCCGCCCGCTGCCGGACAAGCGCACCGGCGATGAAAAGGAATTTGTCTTTCCCGAGAAATGTCCGGTATGCGGTGCACAGACCGTGCGCCTGCCGGGTGAAGCGGCCTGGCGCTGCCCGAACATAGCCTGCCCGGCGGTGCGCCGCCAGCGGCTCATCCATTTCGTCTCCAAAGCCGGGCTGGACCTGGAAGGCGTGGGCAAGAAGTGGGTGGAGCAGTTCATCGACGCCGGGCTTGTGGAGACTCCGGCCGATCTCTTCACTCTGGACAAGGACGAACTCCTGAAACTGGAGCGCATGGGCGACAAACTCGCAGACAACATATTGGCCAGCGTTGAGGCGGCCAAGGACGCACCCATGCGCCGGCTCATTGCAGCCCTGGGCATCCGGTTGGTGGGGGCGCAGAACGCGCGCACCCTGGCCGCGCACTTCCGCGGCATGGACACCCTGATGGCCGAGGCCGGACGGGAGCTGGACAAAGGCGAGCCCGACCCGCTGCAGGAGCTTCCCGATATCGGCCCTGGGGTGGCCGCCGCCCTGCGCGCTTTCTTCACAAACGAGAGCAACCGCGAGATGCTGAGGCGTTTCCGCGAGATTGACCTGTGGCCGACAAGCGATATTCCGGAGCCGGGCGAGGATCCCGTGGAGGGGCCATTGTCCGGGAAAAAGGTTCTCGTTACAGGCGCCATACCCGGTCTGACGCGCGACGAGGCAAAACAGGCTGTCCTCGACGCCGGCGGCGAGCCGGCATCCTCGGTGTCCAAGAATCTGGACCTGCTCGTAGTTGGCGACAAACCCGGCCAGAGCAAGCTGGACAAGGCGGCAAAGCTGAACACGCCGCGCATAGGCGCGGACGAGTTTCTGCGCCTCCTCGGCAAATGACCGCATGGTCGAATTACCCATGGATATCATCATAACAACAGGGAGGCGCGCATGACCGCAACGATAATCGTCACCGGCGCACGGGGCCGCATGGGATCGACCATAGCCGGCCTGGTGCAGGATGATCCGGATTTGACCCTGGCCGCCGTGGTGGAGCGCCCCAGCGCCGTGGCGGAGCTTTCGGGCTACGACTGCTTAGTCTCGTCCGATCTGAACGAGGTGCTGCCCAAGCTGCCGGGAGCGGTGGTCATCGACTTCACGGCGCCCGAAAGCACGGTGCAATCGGCCAAGATTTGCGCCGTTCACGGCAACCCGCTGGTGGCCGGCACCACCGGGCTCAATGTGGAGCAGCAAAAGGAAATGCAGGATGCGGCGGCCAGCGCACCCATCCTCTGGGCGCCGAACATGAGCGTGGGCGTGAACGTGCTGCTGGAGGTGCTGCCGCGGCTCGTTCAATTGCTGGGGGAAGCCTACGACATGGAAATGGTGGAGCTGCACCACAACAAGAAGAAAGACGCGCCGAGCGGCACTGCCCTGAAGCTGGCCGAATGCCTGGCCGAGGCGCGTGGCTGGAGTCTTTCCGAAACGGGCAACTACTGCCGGGAAGGCATCATCGGCGCACGTCCGGACAAGGAGATCGGGGTGCAGACAATCCGCGGCGGCGACGTGGTGGGCGTGCACACCGTCTACTTTCTTGGACCTGGCGAACGCATCGAGGTGACCCACCAGGCCCATTCGCGAGAAACATTCGCCCAGGGCGCGATCCGGGCAGCCAAGTGGATCGCCACGCGGAAGGCGGGCCGGCTGTATTCCATGGCCGACGTGTTGAGCTAGACGCGTCGGCCATGGCGAAAGAAAAAGGCCGCTCCACTACCGGGGCGGCCTTTTCGTGTGCGCGAATGACTGTTGCGGCTTAAAGGCTGTACACGGTCTCGCCGGGCACGACCCTGATGCTGTTCTGCTCCAGGATCTCGATGGCCTGGTCCGTGCGGTCGAAGCGGAAGATGAGGATGGCGTTCTTGCCGCTCTGATGCACGAAGGCGTACATGTACTCCACGTTTACGCCCTGGGTGGAAAGAATGCCCAGGATATTCGCCAGGCCGCCGGGCGTGTCCGGCACCTCCACGGCAACCACCGTGGTGCGGCCCACGGTAAAGCCGTTTTCCTTGAGCGCTTCACGCGCTTTCTGCGTGTCGGAGACGATGAGGCGCAGTATGCCGAAGTCCGAGGTGTCGGCAAGGGAGAGCGCGCGGATATTGATCTTGTTTTCCGAGAGGATGCGGGTCACCTCGGCAAGACGTCCCGCCTTGTTCTCCAGAAAGATGGAAATCTGTTCGACTTTCATGGTCGCAGGGCTCCTTATTCGATGGGCGTGGAATACGGATTCGATTATCTATTGGTAGCACCCGACGCAGCGGCTGACAAGACGGCCCTTGAATCGCGCCGGTCGAAAAAATGATCAGATACGGTCGCAGAAGGCCTGGTCCAGGAACGTCTCCAGGGCCTCGTCCATGAGGTGGACGTACTCTTTGAGGTCGAAGTTCCGGCGGCAGGTTTCGCAGCGCAGCGTCACCTCGCGACAGCCCCGAAGGGCCACGAGCGGCGAGCCGCACTGCTTGCAGGCAATGGTGGTGCGCGCCGTGCGGCTCGATGAAACAAAGAAGGACATGGTGGAATCCCTCGCGCGGGTAGATGGTCGCCGGATGCTCAGCTCCGCCGGACGGCCGAAACCACGGCCACGCTCTTGATGCCTTTTTTCTCGCCGGTGAAGCCCAGGCCTTCCTCGGTCGTGGCTTTCACGGCGACGCGTTCGGCGGGCAGGCCGAGCAGGGCGGCGACGTTTTTCGCGATGCGGTCGCGGTGCGGTCCCACTTTGGGGATTTGGGCGATGATCGTCAAGTCCGCATGCACGATGGTGAGGCCGTCGCGGTGGGCGTCCTCCAGAACCTCGCGCAGGAACAGGCTGGACTCCATGCCGGCGAACGTGGGGTCGCTATCCGGAAAGCGCTGTCCGATGTCCCCCTGGCCCATGCAGCCGAGCAGGGCGTCCGTGAGAGCGTGGAGCAGGACGTCGCCGTCCGAGTGGGCCACCACCTCGGGGCCGCCCTGGATGGGCACGCCGCCCAGAACCATGGGCCGGCCTGGGCCGTACTTGTGCACGTCGTAGCCGAATCCGGTCACAGGTATCATGGTGGTCTCCGTGTCGAGGAGCCTGGCGTCCTCGGGCGTGGTGATCTTCACGTTGTCCGGCTCGCCCAGCACGATGGTCACGGGCCTGCCCAGAGCCTCCACCAGGGAGGCGTCGTCCGTGGCCTCCAGGTTCTCGGCGCGGGCCAGGGCGTGCGCCGCCTCCAGCACGTCGCGCTGGAAGGCCTGCGGGGTCTGAACGGCGTGGAGCCGGCTGCGGTCCAGTGTTCTTACCACGCGGCCGTTCTCGGCTTCCTTCACCGTATCCGTCACGGCCAGGGCCGGGATGGCGGCCGGGCTTTCGGCGTTCAGTGCGTCCAGAAGGCGTGTGGCAAGGCCGGCGGAAAAGAACGGCCGGGCCGAATCGTGCACGAGCACCGTGGCGCATTCACCGGGCAGGGCGGCGAGGCCCGCAGCCACGGAATCCTGACGGCGTTCGCCGCCGCCGGCGACTCTCCAGGGCAGGCCGAAGGGTTGGCGGCTGACGAGCTCTTCCACGAGCCTCGTGCTTTCCTCCAGCAGAGCGGGCGGAAAGACAAAGACGACGCCGGCGAGGTCCGGCATGGCGGCGAATGTGCGTGCGGAGCGCCAGAAGAGCGGCGCATCGCCCAGGGTGAGGAACTGCTTGGGCGTATCCGCGGCCATGCGCGAACCGCTGCCCGCTGCAAGGACGACGGCCCATGTCGTGGAACGTGCTGGCATGGCGTGGTCTCGATGGAAAAAAAGATGGGAGCCGGACTATAAGCCGGGTTCTGTTCCCGCCGTTTGGGCGGGCGGCCGCCATTCCTCTGGGGCCAGGATTACTCCTGGTCTCAAGCAACCTACCCGGGGGCATCGGCCGGGCCGACCTCGAACGCCCCCCTATTTGGTCTTGCTCCGGACGGGGTTTACCGAGCTTGCCGCGTCGCCGCGGCAACTGGTGGGCTCTTACCCCACCGTTTCACC
>JBMCLC010000206.1:0-4369 GCA_048614715.1 Oceanidesulfovibrio sp. | reverse complement strand
TCGATGCCGTCCATATCCGGCATCTCCAGATCCATCATCACCACATCGTAGCGCCTCTCGCGCAAGGCTTCCAGGGCGGCCTCGCCGGACTCCACAATTGTCGCGGCGTGGCCCAGCTGCTCCAGGAACTTCTCGGCCACCAGAGCGTTCACCGGATTATCCTCGGCCACGAGCACCCGCAGGGATTGTTCGTCCGCGGACGCTGAAAGCCCGATGCGCTCCTGCGCCACAAGGGAGGGGTCCCCCGGCCCGAAAAAGGCCGTGAAGAAAAACGTGGAACCACTGCCAAGCTCGCTTTCCACCCAGATGGTCCCGCCCATGAGCGTCACGAGCTTGCGGCTGATGGCGAGTCCGAGTCCGGTGCCGCCCGCGCGCTTCACGTAGCCGTCCTCGGCCTGGGCAAACTGCTCGAACACGCGCCCCTGCAGCGACTCCGGAATGCCGATGCCCGTATCGCTGACCGAGAACACCACCGCGAACAGACCATGATCCACGCGCCCGTCCCCTCCGCCTTTTCCGGTATCCGCCTGGGGCGACGCGTGGAGACGGACAGCGCCGGCCTCGGTGAACTTGAGCGCGTTGCCCAGAATATTGTTGAGCACCTGCCTGAGCCGGCTCGGATCGCCCTTCACGTAGCGGGGCAGATCCCGGGCCATGTCCAGTTCGAGTCGCAGCCCTTTTTCCCGGGCCGAAAGCGTGAACGCCTTGGTCGTCTTTTCAAGCAATTCGCGCAGGTCGAAATGGACCTCGTCCAGGCACGTGCGTCCCGATTCGATACGGGAAAAGTCGAGGATGTCGTTGATGACGGAGAGCAGATGGCGGGCCGAATCGCGGATGATCCCGATATGCTCGTTGCGTTCAGAATCAGTCTCCCTGGCGTGGAGGTAATCCGCCATGCCCAATATGCCGTTCATGGGCGTGCGTATCTCGTGGCTCATGGCGGCCAGGAACAGCGTTTTGGCGTGGTCGGCCTCCACGGCCTTGCGCTTGGCCTGCAGCAGCTCGTCCAGGGTGAAGGTCCGCTCCAGCGCGATGCCGTAGAGGTCGCCGATGGACTCGAGAACGGCCAGGTCCTCCTCGGTGTATTCCCGACTCGCGTTTGCCAGGGTGACCTGACCCAGCAGCGTTCCGTCTCCGGAAACAGCCGGCACGGAAAGGAACCGCCGCACCGGGATGTGCCCCTCGGGAACGCCGCCCGAGCGCGGATCGGCTTGCACGTCATTGAGGAGCAGGGGTTGCCTGTTCTCCAGCACCCAGCCCCACAAGCCGTGGACGTCATCGAACACGTAGTACTTGTTCTCCACCTCGCAGCCGCTCCACATCTCGCCGGTGAGGGTGATGCAGATGAGCTTGCCGGAGGCCGGATCGATGTATCCGGCAAAGCCGTGGGGACTGTCCGTCATCTCCTTGCCTGCGGAGAGCACGAGATTGGATAATTCGCGAAGGGACGCGGACTTGAGGATCATTCGGGAAAGCTCGGCGATCACGCTGTTGCGCGCGGCGGAGCGGGACAGGGACGCGCCGATGCGCTTGATCTCGGAAACGTCGCTGACGTAGCCCTCGTATCGGGTGATCCGGCCCTGCGCATCATAGATCGCGCGTATGTTCACCTGAGCCCAGAACGTGGAGCCGTCCTTGCGGCTGTGCAGGTAATCCCTGCCGCTTATCTCGCCATGCTCTTCGAGCATGGCGGCCAGCGCGTCTCTCTCCACGGGGTCGGCGTACAGCTCGCTGCCGATGTCCCGGACGGAAGCGAGCAGCTCCTCCACCGTCTCGTATCCATACAGCCGAGCCATTTCGGGATTGGCGCTCAGGAATCGCCCTTCCGGCGTAGTCTGGAAGAAACCCACCGGGGCGCGCTCCAGCAGCGTCTCGCTGTCCAGCCCACCCAGAGGCTCCCGCTCGCAGGCAAGCTCCCCCTGGTCCACGATGGCGGAAAGGCACACAGGGAATCCGTTTTCCGTAGCGGCCGTGCTCCGAATGCGCACCTGCCGCGTGTTTCCCTCGTTGGTCAGCAGGGTGAGGTCCACGATGTCGGGAACGCCGGTTTCAATGACTGTGCGGCGGTGCTCGTAGAAGGCTTCCTGGTGTTCGCTGGCCACGAACAGGACAAAGGGTTTGCCCAGCAGTCCCTCGCGCGCGACCTCCAGCAACTGCTCGGCCTCGGCGTTCGCCTTGGCCACAACACCCTTGTCGTCGAAAGCAAGGTACGCGGCCGGCGCGAGTTCAAACATCAGCGCATAGCCCTCGGCCTGCGCCTCATGGGATTCGGAATCGCCGGCTTCCCGCAGGCGCATGTTCCACGCACCCAGGTCACGAGCCAGATCATCCAGCTCCGGGCAATCCGCTCCGTTCGTCCGCGCCATGCGCGACAGGGCTTCAGCCGCACGACCCAGCACGTCCGCGAGGGCCTTGTCATCATCATTTTTCATGAAAACCCGTATACGTCTTAAAGAATCCCTCGCAATGGAAACCGGGCAGGATCACGATTCCATCCTACCATCCAAATGTATTCCGGAATATGATTATCACGCAAGCAGGAACATTGGCGACTCTCAAACGCGACGAATCGGCGATGGTCTCGTCATCGGATCAGGATAGAATGCATACTCCATACAATGCGCATCGAGAACAGGAGTCAACATACATGAGCATGCGAACCAAGATCGTTGCCACGCTGGGACCGGCCTCCATGAACGCTGCGGCCATGCGCGCCATGGTGCGGCACGGGGCGCGCATATTCCGCTGCAATTTTTCCCACGACCGGGCCGAGGCCTTTACCTCCGTAGTCGAATGGGCCCGCAGCCTCGAGGATGAATTCGGCGTGCGTCTCACCGTGATGGGCGACCTCTCCGGACCCAAGCTGCGCATCGGCGAGGTGGAGGGGTCCCCAAAAGCCATTCAGGCCGGAGACCGCATCATCCTGGCCCTGGCCGGAGAGTCCGCGCCCGAACACGTCGACCTGCCGCTCATCGCCCTGGATGATCCCGCCCCACTGAGCGGACTCCAGCCGGACATGCCCGTGTCCCTCTCCGACGGCATGTTGCGTTTTCATGTGGATGCGGTTTTCGTCCCGGACCGGCTCTTCCTGCTCCACGCCGAGAACGCCGGACTGCTGACCTCCAACAAGGGCATCACCTTCCCGGGCAAGGTCATTCCGGTCGCCGCCTTCACAGAAAAGGACCGCCGCGACCTGCGCGAGGGCATCGCGGTGGGGCTGGACGCCTTCGCACTCTCCTTTGTCCAGGGACCGGACGACATGGACGACGTCCGCGCGGAGCTCGACTCCCTCGGGGTCCAGGTTCCCCTCATCGCCAAGCTGGAGCGCCGCCAGGCCCTGGAGCGCATCGACGAAATACTCGAACGCAGCGACGCCGTCATGGTCGCCCGCGGCGACCTGGGGCTGGAGATGCCAATCATCTCTCTGCCAGTGCACCAGAAACGTATCCTCCAGGCCTGCCGGCGGCATTCCAAGGCCGCCATCGTGGCCACACAGATGCTGCTCTCCATGGTCAAGAATCCCATCCCCACCCGCGCCGAAACCACGGACGTGGCCAACGCCGTGCTGGATGGCGCCGATTGCGTGATGCTCTCCGAGGAAACCGCCATCGGCGAACATCCGGTGGAGGCGGTGCGCATCCTGGCCGGCATCGCCAAGGAGGCGGAAAGCTACTACGACCAAAGCGCCAAGCAGTATCTGGAATCTCGTATGGCCAGGAAGGATCCCTCGGAATACCTCGCCTACGCAGCTACCCTGCTGGCCGAGAACGCCCAGGGCACGGCGCTGGTCTGCCACACGTCCAGCGGGTCCACGGCGCGGCGCATGTCCAGCCGGCGTCCCGCGCCGCCCATCTACGCGGTCACGCCGAACCACCATGTCACCCACCTGCTCAACTTTTACGCCGGGGTCACCCCCACCGGGGCAGACGCCAGCGTGGAACGGCACGTGGAGCGCGCCGAGCGCTTCATAGAACAGTGCGACGACATCGCCAGGGGCGAGACCGTGGTCATTACTTCGGGCCAGCCCACACCCGGGCTGCTGCGCGAGTGCGACAAACGCGGCGAAGAGCCCCCCGCCACCACCAACGAACTCAAAATCTACGTGAAATAGCAGATGCCCGGTGCGCGGGGCCAGAGGAACCCCGCCCCACCCGGACATGCCGCCAGCAAACCCTGCAAGGGCGCTCATGGTCGCCAGGGCACGGTAATGCCCGGCGGCCAGGACGCTGCCGCCGCATCCTGAATGGTTCGCGGTGCGCGCGGCTGCGCCATATCCGCTGTGTCTTTCATGTATGTTTTGTCATGATTCACAAAATACGCCCGGAGGGGCTTGTTTTTACACTGCATATATTGTAGAATTTTTCTAGAT
>JBMCLC010000205.1:0-4397 GCA_048614715.1 Oceanidesulfovibrio sp. | reverse complement strand
CCCCCTTCCGTGCATTTAAGCAGGACGGCCCCCAGGAAGAGGCCGATTATCAAGCCGCTGCCCACCAGGCCTATCGTCGCCAGGAGCATAGCGGAAACTTGGACCGTGCCGACCATGGCGACGCCATTGGCCGCCACGAGCGCCAGGTACGCCAGGGTCACCACTTGCGCCGCGCGGTATGCCCGCGGCCCCAGCCTGCGAAGGCTCAGACCGGCCGCCAGCAGGACGAGTCCGCCCAGGTAGGCGATCAATGGTTGGATGAGAATCCAGTCCGGCAGCAGGGTGGCCGCGTACGGCGCCTTGGACAGCCCGGCCCGGATGATGAGTCCGTAGACCAGGTGGAAAAAGCCCGCCGCGAGGAAGATGGTTGAGCAGTTGCGCGACTTCGTGACGCCCTGCACCAGGCGAGCCAGGAACCGGTCCGCGTCGAAGAAGGCGTACACCGATCCGAGCGCCCGGCCCGCGGTGCCGGAATGCGCGCACGGCAGATGCTCCATAACGCGTTCGGTGAGCGTTTCGTCCACGGGCGGCGCGGCAGCAAAGAGCAGCCGGCTCATCTCGTCGGCAAAGCCGTCGAGGCGTTCGCGCTCCTCGACGGACAGGGTGAATGTATCGTTATCCGTATTCTGCATCGTTCTTTCGCAACCTTATTTCGTAATCCCGGCGCGGGGACCGTCATTCGTTTTCATCGCCCATCAGCTCCCGGAGCCTGGCAAGGCCTCTGTAGACCCGCATCTTGGCGGCCTCCGTCGTGACCTCCAGTATGTCGCCGAGTTCCTTGAAGCTCAGCTCGTTCAAAAAACGCAAGGTCAAGGCTTCGCGCATGTCCACGGGCAGTTGGGCCAGACAGACGCCGAGACGGACCAGCCGCTGCTGCATGTGGTAGTGCTCCTCGGCGGAATCGCCAGTCGCGGCGATGGTTCCGGCTTCCGTTCCGGCCTGGTTTTCCGCATGATCCTGGCCCCCCGGGAAGGCCACCGGCGCGTTGCGCCCCACCTGCTCCTGCCTGGACCGTCGCTTCAGGTGCCGCCGGGTGGTGTTCAGGCAGATGGTGTACAGCCAGGAAAAGAACCGGCGGTCCCTGTCGAACCGGTAGAGATTCTCGTACACCTTGGCGAAGGTCTCCTGGACGAGGTCGTCCGCTTCCTCGGCGGAGCCGGTCATCATATAGGCGATATGAAAGAGCTGACCCTTGTAGGCGTCCACCAGGTGGGCGAACTGTTCCCGCTCTCCGGCAAGCACGCGCCCAATTATCTCTCGTTCCCAGAGACGCTCCATGGTATCCCAATATACTCCCGTAAACTGAAAAGGTAACAAGCCACCCTGATTATTTTTCCCTTTGCGCCGCTCCTATGCTTGAGTCATACTTGCCATATTCGAATTCCCGCAACCCCGAGCCCGACAGGACGCAGCCCTATATCCGCCATGTTTCTCAGCCTGAAAATCGCGCTCTCCTCCCTGGCCGCCCACAAGCTGCGGGCGATCCTCGCCATGCTCGGCATTTTCCTGGGCGCCCTTGCTCTCACCGGCGTGCAGCACGTATCCATAGGCCTGGTGCGCAAGGCCGAGATCGAAATAGAAAAACTCGGACCCAACCTGTTCATGGCCCTTGCAGGAGACGTGCGGTTCCGACGGAGCGGATCGGCCAGCTCCTCGGGAAGCGCCGCCACTTTCACCCTGGCCGACTCCCTGGTGCTCATCCAGAGCATGCCCTGGACGCAAAGCGGCGCGCCATACGTGACAAAGCAGCTCGGCGTGCGGTTCGGGCCCACCAAGGTGCCCTCGGTCGTGGTGGGTACCACGCCGGCATATGTCCATGTGCGCAATCTGCTGCTCGCCCATGGCCGGTTCCTCACCAAAGAAGACATGGAGGAGCGTGCCATGGTCTGCGTCATGGGTTCCACCGTGGCGCGAAAGCTTTTCGGGAACCCTGGGCGCGCGCTCGGCCAGAAAGTCCTGTATATGCGGGCGCCAGTGCGCGTGGTGGGCGTGCTGGAGCCCATGGGCGCGGATATCGTGGGCACAGATCAAGACGAGCAGGTCTTCGTGCCCATCACCACCTTCATGCGCCGCATGTCCAACCAGGACCACATCTCCGGCGTCTACATCAATCTGCGGCGCACCGCGGACGCGGCCCAGGCCAAGGAAGCCGCCACGGCCATTCTCCGCCGCCGCCACGCTATCACCTCCGGAGAAAAGGACGACTTCAGCGTGCTCACCGCCAAAGACACGGTCCAGCTGCAGCAGCAGGCCCTGGACCTCGTGCAGACCCTCGGAATCATCAGCTCCAGCATCTCCTTCGCCGTGGGCGGGCTGGGCATTCTGTCCATAATGATTCTGCTGGTGCGCTCCCGGCGGTTGGAGATCGGCGTGCGCCGCGCCGTGGGCGCGACCAGACTGGACATCGTGCGGCAGTTCCTGCTGGAATCCGGGCTCATGGCCACCGTGGGCGGCGTGCTTGGCGTGGGGCTGGCGCTGGCTGCGCTCGCGGTAGTGTCCATGGCCACCGGGTTTCCCTTTGTGGTAGAACCCGTGCTCGCCGGGCTGGCCGTGGCCGGCTCCGCTCTGCTCGGTTTGACCGCGGGCGCCTATCCCGCCTGGCAGGCATCGCGGCTGGAGATACTCGACGTGTTGCGCTAAGTCATGATCCTTTCGTGACAAAGCCTTTGGTTTCGATGTAATTCTAGCCATAACCGCATTGGTATCCGAAGAGTGGCCGTGCATGAGCGATGAAAAGAAAACGAAACGCACTGTTCTGGTGGCTCCCGTGCGTCTGGAGCCCGTGCTCGCCTACCCTTGCCCAAAATGCGGCGCCGAGGTCACCGTGCGTGCGCGGCCCAAGGCCGTGACCCTGGTGTGCGAGAAATGCGACACGTACTTCGGCGCGCATCCGCTGTCCGCAGCGGCGCTCAAGTCCATCCATCAGCGGTTCGACAGGGCCGCCGCCGAGATTCCCAAACCGTCAATCGTTCCCGAGAACGCCTACATCTTTCGCATTGTACGGCCGCGATCCGAGCTGACATTTTCCCTGGCCATAGACCTGCAGGTGCTGCTCAAGGCCTTCACCAACAACTACGAGGCCACCATGCACCGCATCGGTGAAAAGCGCCTGCTCACCACCGGGCAGATCTACGACATGAGCCGGTTCGAGGATTACGCTACCGCCTCCATCTCAACCCCCAACTCCGCGGCCAAGGCGTTCATCGACTTCGCACTGGACAACGAAGTCCTCGCCGGCATGAAGGACTTCTCCCTCGTGGCCTTCCAGGGCGTGTGCACCGGCTTCATGGGGCCGCACAACCCGGAAACCCTGGTTTTCGCCGACTGCACCATCGTGGGCGTGGACGGCTACCTGTCCGAAGCCGGCCAGATCTTCGACGAGATCGTCTACGAACTGCCGGTTTCAGCCAAGCGTAACCGCTCCAACAGCAACCTCATCTTCACCAAGCCGAAGAAACACCCTGACCTCCCCGGCTGACCAGAGCCGACTGTGCCCGCTTCATACCCGTTGACTGCCGCCAGTTATGATTTATCTTTATTATGTCTCAACCTGTTTAACTTAATCATTTCAGGAGGTTAGACATGTATACCCGTTATCTTCCAGAACTCCGCAGGCGTTCTCGCGAGCAAGGCGCTCCTATGTCCATCGCTGACCTCATGGAAGACTTCTGGCGCGGATCGTATTCGCCGGAAAACGCCGCCAGGACCATGGGCTACCCGGCGCTGGACATCGCCGAAAACGAGGACCAGCTCACCGTGACCGCCGAGGTCCCGGGCATGAAGCCCGAAGACATAGACGTCACCCTCGAGCGCGGGGTGCTCACCATCAAGGGCGAGAAGAAATTCGAGGACGAAAGGAAGGGCGAAAACCACCACAGAATCGAGCGCAGCTACGGCGCCTTCCAGCGGGTAGTGCAGCTGCCTACCGAAGTGGATGATGAAAAGGTGTCCGCCAACTACAAGGACGGCGTGCTGACTCTGACCATGCCCAAGTCGCAGGCCGCCAAGAAGCGCAAGATCGAAATCGGCGGGTAGACTCCCCGCCGCCACGGCGGCCCACTGAGATTCACCATGTCGACGCGCCGGGACTTGCTCCCGGCGCGCTTTTTTTCGTGCGCCTCCGAGTCAGGCGGCGCGTCGTTTTTCCACGCCGCGGCGCGAAGGCGTCCCGCTGCGCTGCGCCGCGTCGACGAATTCCATGTCGTTCTCCACGCGCTTCACCTTCTCGCGTACTTTCTTGAGAAGCTTGCGCACCTGGCCCAGCTCCTGCGGCCCAAAGGGTTTGGCCTCCAGGGTCAGTCCGGCCACGTCCGTGAATTCATTGTAGAGATACGGCAGAAACACCGGGTCGCTGCGCAGGAACAGATGCAGATCGTTCAGGGCCTCGAAGCTTTGGG
>JBMCLC010000204.1:0-4400 GCA_048614715.1 Oceanidesulfovibrio sp. | reverse complement strand
CTTGAGCTGGTCGAATTCGTCGCTGGCGAAGGATGTGAGCAACCGCAGCACCTCGCGCTCTGCGGCGCGTTCCTCCTGGCGGATCTCCTGGGCTTGGTTGTTGATGTCCACAAGGAACATCGGCTCGAAATAGCAGGTCTCGCCGGTCTGGGAATAATCGTGGATGATGCCGGGCAGCTTGGTCTTGTAGCTCGCCTTGAGCGGCAGCACGTAGCGGTCCGAGGAGATGGTCACGTAATCGTCCTGGAGATAATTCGTCAGATTGTTCTCCAGCACGTACGCCTTGACCTTCTTGATGCACTGCTTGTGCACCTCGCGAATGCCGGCGCGCGCGGCCATGAGCTCGGGCGAGCTCTCGTCCTTGAGTTGGCCTTGCTCGCTGAGGCAGCGCCTGAGGCCGGACCAGCTTTTCTCCGGGAACTTCACGGCCCAGGCCTCGCCGGCCAGCAGGGGCCAGCGCAGGTCGCGGCCGGAGCGGGCGGCGCTTTCCGGCGTGCCGAAGGTCTCCAGCGCCCGGTGCGCTTCGGCCAGCACCGCCTTGAGCCCGGCGAGGTCGTCGAGATCCAGGTGGCTGCGGCGTTCCTCGATGACGTCGAAGAGCCCTTCCAGCGGTGGGAAGTCCGCGGACTTGTAGCCGGATTCGCCGAACCAGGCGAAGGCCTCGGCGAGCACGCGGTTTTCTCGCGAGACAGTGGCCGCATCGGGGTGCGGACCCAAAGCGAGACAGGCCTCGCGACCGGGCTCGGAAAAAGCATGTTTCGCGAGCAGGTCCAGAACCTTGGGAAATTCGAGAAGCTGTAGGGTGCGTTCGTTCATGAACGGATCGGCCGGAGCGCGACTCCCGGTGCAACGCGCGCGTGTATGGACTCAGCCGGCCAGACGGCTGCGAACGACGCCGCTGACGGACTTGCCGTCGATACGGCCCTTGTACGAGGCCATGAGTTCGTGCATGACCGCGCCCATGTCCTTCATGGAGGAGGCGCCGGTCTTCTGAATGGCGGCATCCACGGCTGCTTGCGTCTCTTCGGGCGTCAGCTGCCGGCGCAGGTAGTCCTGCAGGATGTCGAGCTCATCACGCTCCTTGGCGGCAAGGTCTTCGCGGTCGCCCTTGGTGAACTGCTCCACCGATTCGTGGCGCTGCTTGGCCTCCTTGCCGAGGAGGTCGAGGATTTCATCGTCGTTCGGCTCGCGGCCGAGTTCCACGTGCTTGTTCTTGGCGGCCGTCTTGAGGGCGCGCAACACGCGCACGCGGACTTCGTCCTTGGCTTTGTAAGCCGTCAGGAAGTCCTGTTCGATGCGAGAAAGAAGACTCATGATCCACCCCGCTGTGGACTGGGGAAAGGGTGCGCGAGGCAGTGAACACGTTCCGCCGGAACCGTTAGCCGGCCCGGCGGAACGCCCATTGGTCGATTCACGGATGCTAGAGGAGGTTCATCTTCCGCATCTTCTTGAGAAGCCGCTTGCGAGCTGCTGCTTTCTTCTTCTTACGCATCACGCTGGGCTTTTCGTAGTGCTGACGCTTCTTGAGCTCGGAAAGCACGCCGGCTTTCTCGACCTGCTTTTTAAAACGGCGCAGGGCCACGTCGAAATGGTCGGAATCGTCTAGAAAGACTCCGGGCAAGGAAATCACCTCCTCAGTCGCGAAATATCGCAATGACAGAAAGCGACAAAAATACCAGACCTTGCCATTCCTGGCAAGCGGTTATTTTGTCGCCCTGTACCACTGGCTGCGCTCGATTTTCGCAGCAAAGGAGCGCAGCCAGCTAAATTTGGTCCCGGGTGCTGCCGGGTCGGGAAAACGCTAATGGTGTGCGTCGCCCTTCTTGCAGAAAGATTCCCAAACAGACTTCAGCACCACGATGCCTACACCGGTACCGATGAAGAACAACGCGAGATAGAGAACGCCGAAGAAAACGAAATGGTCGGGCATCCACCACGGAATATCCCATGGCAGCGCGCTATGTATGGATTCACCGTGTTGAACCATGGATTCGATCCTTTACTTGACGGCATCCTTGAGGAGTTTGCCGGGCCGGAACTTGACGACCTTGGACGCGGGAATTGTGATTTCCTGACCAGTGCGCGGGTTGCGGCCTTTGCGCTCCTGACGGGTCTCCACAACGAACGTGCCGAAACCGGTCAGGGTCAGCTTGCCTTCCTTCACCAGGGTGGACTCCACAGCCTCGAGAAAAGCGTTAAGGGCACGCTCAGCGTCGGCCTTGGTCAAGTTCGCTTTCTCCGCCACCTTTACTACGAGGTCAGCCTTGGTCATCCGCCGTCTCCTCCTCTTCGTTCTTCATGCGTCGAATTGTCTTCCGGCCAGACTCACTGTCGACCGAAAGGTCCTATTTCCACATTTCATCAGGGAAAGCTCTAACTCTCAACCTGAAAGCAATGTCTCCATGAACAGAATTTTTGTCCTGAAGTCAAGGCCGAAAACGCATATTCGTTACGCTCGCAAGGGCTTGGAAGTCATCTGTCGTCAGGTTCTCCGGCCGCATCGTCGGGCTCAAACCTCGCCTCTCGAAGAGTTCTTCCAACTCGTGCGACCAAACACCTTTCAGTATCGATCCCAACTGCTTACGACGTTTTTGGAAACAAGTCGACAGGATCGCCCCGAGGGCCCGGGCGTCCACAACCTGAGACTCCCTGCGGGTAAACACGACCACCGCTGAATCAATTTTTGGTCGGGGACGAAAAACATGCGGCCCCACCGTGAACTCCAGTTTGACATCCACATACGACTGCACGAACACGCTGAGCGCGCCGTAGGTCTTGCTGCCGGGCGAAGCCGCAAGACGCTGCGCGACCTCTTTCTGGACCATGAACACGCAGCGGCTAGCCGCCATGGCACGGTGCGCGACTTCCCAGATAATGGGCGAGGCCACGTTGTACGGCAGGTTGCCGATGATCTTCCAGCGGTGCGCCGGGGCCAGCCGCTCCCACGCCGCGTCCAGGGCGTCGATCAAGGCTATTCGCAGCGCCGGATGCCGGGCCTTGAGCCTGGGGGCCAGGTCGCGGTCCTTCTCCAGAGCGTAGACAGCATCGGCAGCCGAACAGGCCAGGATGTCCGTGAGCGCGCCGCGTCCCGGACCTATCTCAACCACGTGGTCGCCCTGCTCGATTCCCAGCGACTTCACGATGCGCCGCGAGGTGTTCGGGTCCACCAGAAAGTTCTGGCCCAGGCTGCGCTTGGCATGGCCCTGGGCATGGGCCTCTTTCACTGCGCTCATCGAGTTATGTCCCGGAGAACTCGTCGCTTGCGTAGCCCTCGCCCGTTTCGAAGAACGCGTAGTCCACACTTTCCTGCGGCGGAAAATCGCCCAACCCGCGCGAGAACCCGGCCTGGAGGAAGGAATCCAGCCACCAGAAGATGTCGTACTTGCGGATGATGTCTTGCATCTTGCCCATCCGCTGGCGTTTCTCCCTGTCGTCCATGGAATAGGCCTGATGGATGGCCTTGGCCACACCTTCAACATCGTACGGGTTCACCAGCATGGCGCCGTTCTGCAACTGCGCGGCCGCACCGGCGAATTCCGAAAGGAACAGCACGCCCTTCTTGCTGATGTTGCAGGCGCAATACTCCTTGGCCACGAGGTTCATGCCGTCGCGCAGCGGGGTGACGAGCGCCATGTCCGCGGCGCGGTAGTAGGCGATGAGCTCTTCGCGCGGCAGACTGCGATACATGTACTGGATGGGCGTGTAGCCGGGTTGGGAGAACTGGCCGTTGATCTCTCCGACCAGGCGTTCGATCTCCTCCTTGAGCGCCACATACTCCGGCACCTGCTCCCGGCTGGGCACGAGCACCTGGGTGAAGGTGATTTTGCCATGCAGTTCCGGATAGTTCTCGAAGGTCGTGCGCACCGCCTCCAGGCGCTGCGGCACCCCCTTGGTGTAATCCAGACGGTCCACGCCAAGGATGAGCATGCGGTTGTCGTCGGCTTCCTTGATGGTCTGGGCGCGCCTCTTCACGGACGGCTTCCTGGAGGTGTTGCTGAACTGCTTGTAGTCGATGCCGATGGAGAAGTAGCCGGCGTTGAAGGTCCTGTCGCCGTGGGATATGCGCACCACCGGGCCGCGGCCCTTGGCCTTCACGTCGGAATAGAAGATCTTGAGGCATTGGATGAAGTTGCGGCGGTCCCGGTAGGTCTGGAACCCGACGAGGTCGTATTCCATGAGCGCCTTGAGAATCTTGGTGCGCCACGGCATCTTCAGGAAAATGTCCACAGGCGGGAAGGGAATGTGCAAATAGAAGCCCGTGCGGCGCGGCACGCCCAGCTCCTTCAGCCACCAGCCCACGTGCATGAGGTGGTAGTCGTGCACCCAGACGAAATCTCCCTCCGTGCTCCACTGGGCCACGGCCTCGGCGAATTTGCGGTTCACGTCCACATAGCGGTGCC
>JBMCLC010000203.1:0-4432 GCA_048614715.1 Oceanidesulfovibrio sp. | reverse complement strand
GGCGAAAAGTCGTAGGCCATGACCACCACAGGAGGTTGCCGTATGCGGCTGTCCTCCGGCACGGGCACTGCCATGGCCGCCGCCACGATGCGCGACTTGGCGACCGGGTCTACGGCCTCGTTGCTCCAGCACGGGTCCTGGCATTGCAGCGCGCGGTCCAGCCAGTCCATGTGGCCGGCTGCGTCCACGCGCAGGATGGTTTCCGTCCGGCCGTCGTCCAGGCTGGCTTGTGCGTGAGGAAGGTTCCGCATGAGCATGGCGCCGCGGTCCGGCAGGTACACGCCATGCCAGCGTATGTGCGACGGCGACACGAGGCTGTGGCGCATAAGTAGCTGTCTGGCTTCGTTTTCGGGATCGGCCTCGGGTGTGAGGGCGCGGCTCAGGGACTCGGCATGGGCCGCTACCGCCGATTCGATCAGGGTCGAGGAAAGCTCCATGGTCTTGAGCAATCCATCGAGTATGAGATGGAGTCCGCGTTCCGCTCCCTCCAGCGTGTTTTCACGCGATTGTTCCAGAATGGTCTTATTGATCTGCCGGGTGGTCGTGTAGTCCAGACCTATGGCCACCAGACCCGGGACAAGGGCTGCGACCAGAAGAAGGAAGAAGAGTTTCGAGCGGTACGACATGTTGAATCCGGACTCCCGATATTTACACGGAGCAGAGCGCCGCAACCATTCTGCTCTTGCGGCTTTCGCCGCGTGCCTTTGCGTTCTGCGTGGCCGTGTTCATGGCTTCGTTCAATACAATGTTAAACATTGTTCACTCTCAGTAATAAAGGAGCGGCCATGATGCTATCCTTGCGGGAAAGCATCCGCGGCGTCAAGAAACGGCGCTGCTGGAATGGTTGACTTCCCGGGGGCGGGAACTAGATTCTGTCCTCATTCACCCATTACAGGATTATGCCATGCAACGACATACACTCTTAGGCCTGGCCATGCTCGTCGTGGTGAGCCTTGTCCCCGTGGTCGGGCTGCGCCTGGCGTCCGGCGGAGGCCTCGGCGTCGGGATAGCCGGAGGACTGTCAGAGGCCGCGGCAAGAGTCGGAGCCTCGGCGGCCGTGCTCGTGCAGGAGGCGTCCGTGGGTTCCGCCGGCCTGCTGAAACAGGCGTCGACCTCGTTGCGGAACATGGTCGGCGAGATGGCCATGCCCATGCTGGCCGGCCTGCGGGACTCCGCGGCAGCCGGGATTGAAAGCTGCCGCCGGCTGGCCCGTGGATGGACATCCGGCCTGGAAAGAGTCACCGCCTCCCTGGACCCCAGGCTGGGACCGCTGCCGTCGGCCGAATCGCTCAGGTTGATCGTGGGCGAGACCTGCGCCAGGTACGGCATGGAGGAAGCGCTGATCATGGCCGTGATCCGCGCCGAATCCAATTTCAATCCCCTCGCAGTCAGCCCCAAGGGCGCCAGGGGGCTCATGCAACTCATGCCGGCCACAGCGCGCGAACTCGGTGTGCGGGACAGCTTCGACCCGGCCGACAACATCGACGGCGGCGTGCGGTACCTCAAATGGCTGCTGCGGGTTTTTGACAACGACACCATGCTGGCCCTTGCGGCCTACAACGCCGGCCCGACCAAGGTCCGCCGGTACAAGGGCATTCCCCCGTACCGCGAGACCAAGCGCTACGTGCAGCGCGTGCTGGGGTTCTACGACCGCTACGCCGCCGGCTGATCTCCAGTATTCATACGACGACAAGACGCGCCTTCCGAACAGCCACATTCTCGGAAGGCGCGTTTTTTTTCTATCAGCAGGAATCATGCAGCGGATGGCGCCAGGTGCGCTTGACGCATGCGTCCAATACGGCAGGTATGCCTTCGTGGATGGTGGGGTAGTTCGGCCGCATGCCGAGCTCCTCCCAGAGCACGCCCGGTTCCACGGGCAGGGAGGCGTCCCAGCTGCGGATCGCGTCCGCGGTGTATAGCGTCTGCCTGTTAAAAAGATACTGGTAGGGCAGCAGCAAGGAGACGCCGGCGATGGCGAGCCACGGCGGAATGGTGAGCTTGCGCGCCCGGGGGTAGTGACGCTCGATGACGCCGAAGACCTCCTTCCAGGTCGCGTTCATGTCGTCGGCCACGGGCAGCGCGCCGTGGAATGCCTGCTCGGCGCAGGCCACGAGAACGCGCGCCGCGTCCTCCACGTGCATGTGGCCGTAGGGCTTGTCCTCGCTGCCGGGTGAGATCAGCAGATCGCGGCGCAAGAGGTCGGTGAACACGAGGTCCGTGGCGCCGTACACGTGGGGCAGGCGGATGGCGGCGCAGGACATGCCGGCCGACGCGGCAATCTCCCGCATCGCGGTTTCGCACTCCCTCTTGGCGCGGCCGTAATCAACGAACGGCGCAGTCGGCGTTTCCCTGTCGATGGGCGTCTTCGTGTTGCCGTAGACCATGAGGCTGGAGGCGAACACGAACCGTTTGACTCCGTGGTCTGCGGCGGCCTGCATGAGCGCTTTGGAGCCGTCCACCATGGAGGGTTTGAGGCGGTCGTATGGTTCGAACGTGGCCCGGCCTGCGAGATGGAACACGGTGTCCACGCCATTTACGGCGCGCTGTAGGCTTTCCGGACGCTCCAGGTCCGCGACCACGAAATCCACGTCCAGGCCGGAGAGCACGGTGCCGCGGCGCAACCGCCGGATCATGCAGCGAGGTTTCAGGCCGCGCCTGGCAAGTTGGCGCACCACCTCGTATCCGATGAAACCGGTGGCGCCGGTGACAAGGCAGTTACCAAGCATGGTCCACCGGCTACACGTCGGATTCCATGGTGGCTCCGCGGTGGCCTGTGGAGGTCTCCAGTTGCTCGACCCGCGCAAGAAGGGCCTCGTATTCTCTCCGGCTCACCAGACCCAGCTCGTGCAGGGCGGATTCCACCTCGCCTTTGCCGCGGATTTCGAGTTCGTCCATGTAGCCCTTGAGCTGGTCGATGAACTTTTCGCCACGGCCGGAGAAACCGTTGGCCTTCTCCTTGCCCTTGGCAAGCAGCTCCTCCACGGATTCTTCCAGACCATCCTTGATGAGCAGGCCGGCGCCCAGACCGAAAAGGAAACCGTTCTTGAAAATGTTGTCCATGGTATCTCCAATATTGGTTATTTACGGCTGAAAACCATACGCAGCAGCAGCCACGCGCCGAAAACGCCGCTCAGGATGAAGCCGATGAGCCCCAGTATGGGGACCCCGTGCCATTTGGGGCCCAGCCCGGAAATGAACAACAACGCGGAGCCCACGATGAGGCTCGCCACGATGAGGCCGCTGGCGATGCGGTCCGCGATGGAGCCCATGCGATCCACCATGCGGGTGAAGTCGCGCTGCTCCATCTCCACCTTGAACTGGCCGGACTCCACGATGCGGAACAGCTTGTCCACACGTTCCGGCATGGTGGTGAGCAGGCGCAGATTGTTCTCGATGTCGCCGAACATGGGCTTGTCCGAGAAGAGCACGGAGTAGCGCTTGACCATGTAGCGCAGAGCCACGGGCTTGAGTGCGGCCACGGTGTCGAAATCCGGGCAGATGACCTGGCCGGCGGATTCCGTTGCCAGAAGCGCCCTGGCCATGAGGATGTAGTCCGGCCTCAGGTACACGCCGTAATTGCGGCACAAGGAGGTGAGTTCCAGGAGGAACATGCCGAAGTTCGGGGTCTCGTCAATGGGGGTGGTAACCCGCTGGAGCAGATGCATGACGTCGGATTCGAACCGCAGGGTGTCGATGAGCGGCGGCACCCGCACGGCCATGTCCAGGGCCACGCGCGCGGCGCGTCTGGCGTCAGACTTCACCACGGCTATGATGTAGTCCACGATGGCGGACTGCATTTCATCGGTGAATCTGCCCACCATGCCGAAATCATAGAAGATAAGCTCGTCATTGTCGCCGAGCTTGAGGTTGCCCAGGTGGGGGTCTGCGTGGAAGAAGCCGAACTCCAGCATCTGCTTTATGGCGCATTCCAGGCCGCGCTTGGCGATGGCGTGGCGGCGCTTATGGTCGGCCTGGAGCTTGTCCAGCCGCAGGCCCGGCAGGTATTCGAGCACAATCACGTCGTACGTGCAGTAGCGGGGGTGGATATGCGGCGCGCGCACCTTGGGATCGTCGGCGAAGCACTGGTTGAAGTACTTGATGTTCCGCGCCTCGTTCAGGAAGTCGAGTTCGCGGGTGAGCGACTTGCGCAGCTCGACCACCACGTCCGGCAGGTTGGCTGTTTTCAGGGAAAAGACGCGTTCGTGCGCCAGGGAGGCGAGGTAGGCCATTACGTCGAGATCGGCCTCGATGGTCTTCTCCACCCCGGGCCGTTTTATCTTCACGGCCACGGTCTCCCCGGTTTCGCGCAGCACGGCCTTGTGCACCTGGGAAAGCGAGGCCGAGGCGATGGGCTTTTCGTTGAAGCTGGAGAACACCTTCTCCAGGGGCTTGCCCAGCGATTTCTCGAGCTTGGCCTTGATCTCCGCAAAAT
>JBMCLC010000202.1:0-4449 GCA_048614715.1 Oceanidesulfovibrio sp. | reverse complement strand
CAGGCAGAAGGCTCCGCTTGCGGCGCAGCTCCTTTTTCTGATTCTGCTGACCAACACGCCCATGCTCACCTTCCTCGGCGCGTCCATCAATTACGACAACCTCACCATTCTGTTGTCCGTGGTCGCGTTGTACTGGCTCACGACCTTTCTGGATTCGAGTAAAGCCACCCCATTCTGGGCCGGAACGGCCGCCGTGCTGGCAGGCTGTTTGACCAAGACCGCCTTCCTGCCACTGGCGATCCTCATCCTGGCCGTTCTTGTCTGGCGCCTGGCCGGCGCGGACTGGCGGAACCGAATACGCGCTCTGCGCCCCGATTCCCGAAAAGGCGTGGTTTTATGTGTCCTCGCCGCCCTCCTCTTTGCTGGCAATCTCGCACTCTACGGCGGCAACCTTGTTCGTTACGGCAGTCCCTTTCCCTCGTACGACGCCGTAGTGGGTCAGGAAAACGCGATGCAGAACCGCATCTTCGCCCGCCAGTGGATCCTGCGCCAGTACTACCGCGAAGAAATCGACCACGAGCAGGCCGTTCGTTTGGCCCAAGCCATTCCCCACCGGACGGAGCGCGCCGCCACCCTTCGGTTGCTGGAGGCCGAACAGTCCCGTCGCGCCACAGGGGAATCGTTCACCCCCGTGGACAGGATCAGTTACGCCTGGTTCTGGCTGGGCACTGTGTTGTTGCAGATCACAGGCGTTTCGGCGCACGCGGCCCTCGTCAAGCACGGCCTGGTCTTCGGTCTCTACCAGCTTGTCTTCGTGGTCGGACTGTTCGCCGTGGCGCGCCACCTGAAGCGCACGGATGAAAACGGCCACGCCGTCGAGTCGCTTGTCCTGTTTGCCGGCTACGTCCTCTTCCTCATGCAGTACGTCAACTACGGGGCGTATGTCGCATCGCATTCCGCGGGCATGGGCCTCCAGGGCCGCTATATCTTCCCTGTTCTCGCTCCTCTGTACGGGCTCATATCCTTGTATATGCTGAAACCACTCCCCGCCGCCTTCCGGTACGGCCTGCTCGCGGCGATCGCGGCCCTTTTCATATGGGGGGACTTCTTCTACTTCGTCGCCCACGCCGGGCCGGTCTTTTTTCAAACGGACTAGCGGGATCAGGGCTCCCCCCCCGAGGCCCCATCACCGGCCGGCTTCCAGGCCACCCATGCGCTCGCGAAAGCGCCCTCCGGACTTCTTCCCATGTGGAGTGAGATGCAGTACAAGACCACACTTCGACTTCAAGGAGCGCACATATGCCTATAGTATCCGCCAGCGTCAGCGTGACGCGCTACAGAATAGTGGAAGAGGTGCCGGACTCCATCTGGGCCGACATCCCCACCCTGCTCAAGCGGTTCTCGTTCAAGGAGATAGAACAGACCTCGGACGAACGGTCCTACGGCTGGGTGAGCATCGAGAATTTTCTGGACCCGGGCTTTCGCACCGCGCCGCCGGAAAAGGGCGAGTACCTCGCCTTTGCCCTGCGACTGGACACCCGGCGCGTTTCCCCGGCCGTGATCAAAAAACACACGCTCATGGCCATGGAAGAGGCCGAAAAACAGGCCAAGGAAGAAGGCCGCAAGTATCTGAGCCGCGAACGCAAGAAGGAGATCAAGGAGCAGGTCCGCATCAAACTCATGGCGCGCGCCATGCCTGTTCCTGCGGTCTTCGACGTGGTCTGGAACACGACCTCGCAGATGATTTATCTCGCCTCCACCAACAACAAGGTGCGCGAGCTGTTCAACAACCACTTCACCGACACCTTCGAGCTCCATCTCGAGCCCGTGACGCCCTACTTCCAGGCGCTCCGGCTCCTGGGCGAGGAGGCGCAGCCGGCCATCGACGCTGTTGAGCCGGCCCGGTTCTCATAGGAGACGGCCATGGACCTCTACCTCGGGCAGATGAAAGACGTTGTGCTCGGCCAGGATTTCCTCACCTGGCTGTGGTACAAGAGCGATGTGGCCGGCGGGCGGTTCGAGGACAAAGGCGAAGTCTTCGAACTGCACATGGAACAGCGCGTGTCCGTGCAGGGCGGTGAGGGCGACACCCTGGAGACGGCCACCGTGTCCGGCGCCACGAGCGAACTGCGCGAAGCGCGACTCGGCTTGCGCACCGGCAAGAAGGTGAACCGCGCCCAGATACGCATAGAAAAGGACGCCGAGGCCTGGAGCTTCACCCTCAAGGCCGAAGACTTCAGCATCGGCAGCCTGCGCACCCCCACCGTGGAGACCAAATTGGAGGAAGGCGACGACCCGGATGCGCCGTTCCTCGAAAAAATGTTCCTCATCGAGAAATGCCTGAGCCATTTGGATGCGGCCTACGAAGCGTTTCTCGATGTCCGCTTCGGCACGGCCTGGGACGAGGAAGTGCAAGCGTTCCGCACATGGCTGAGCAAAAGCGAATGACCTGAATCCCCCTGACCCCGCACCCTTTCAGGAGAGTTCCCATGAAGATCGTGAGCATTCTGGGCAGCCCGCGGCCGAGGGGCAACAGCGCAGCCATGGAGCGCCGGCTGCTGGACGCCGCGGCTGATCGCGGCCATGACGTAGAGCGCTTCGAGCTTGGAAGGATGAACTACACGGGCTGCATAGCTTGCTTTGGCTGCAAGAAGAAGGCGGACCACTGCGTGGTGCAGGACGATCTGGCCCCGACGCTGGCCGCGGTGCGCAAATGCGATGTGCTCGTGGTCGCCACGCCGGTGTACTTCGGCGAGGTCTCGGCCCAGCTCAAGGGGTTCATCGACCGCTGCTTCTCGTTCCTGGTGCCGGACTACCCCACGGCCACGGAAAAAAGCCGGCTGGCTCCCGGAAAGCAGATGGTCTGGCTAATCGCCCAGGGCCACCCCAAGCCCGACCTGTTCGCGGACATCTTCCCGCGCTACGAGTACTTCTACGACCGCTACCTCAATTTCGACCGCTGTCACCTGGTGCGCGCCTGCGGCGTGTACGACGCCGGCGACGCCGACACGCGCGACGACGTGCGTGAACAGCTCGACGCGCTGGCCGTGAAGGTGTTCGGGTGAGCCTTGGTGGGGCGCTGCTCCCGGGATGGAGGGACGCTGTCCCCCCCCACAGCCCACTGCCGGGGGAACGTTGTCGCCCTGGTCCCCAACTCTGGGTCCAGCGAGCATAGCTCCCTGGTGGGAGCTCGAGGGCAAAGCTTTCGACCCGGAGACCCTCCCCTCTTGAAGTTGCCAAGGACCTGATATTACTGGCTGCTACTCAGTGTTGAACAATTCCCGCTCCTCCAGAGGGGGCGGGGTCCACTGGTACATCCATGTTTCGGTCAGAGGTTTGCCCTCGGCCTCCAGGTACAGCCGCAGATTGATAGATTCCTGGCTGCCCTCGGGCGGGACCACGTCGAACATGGCGCGATAGCCGTGGATGGCGTGCTGGGGTCGGGCCGAGGTGATTTCCACACGTCCGGCCGAGGCGGTGATGACCGGTTTGACCTTGGTCTGCGGGTCGAGCCTGTCCAGCCCGCCGCCAGCGAAATCCACCACAAAGCGTTTGCTGTAGTAATCGCGCTTCTGGCCTATCACACCGCCCAGGCCGGTGAAGGTGTCGACGGCGTGGGCCAGACCAGCAGGCGTCGGTGGTTTGGTTCCCCAGTGCAGCGTGTAGCCGTAGAGCAGCTCCTGCCCGGGTTCCACTGCTCGCGCCGGGTTCCAGAACGCCACGATATTGTCAAAGGTCTCGTCGAGCGTCGGAATCTCCACGAGCTGCACCGAGCCCGGTCCCCAGTCGCCGGACGGCTCCACCCACACGCTGGGCCGTCTGTCGTAGAATACGCCGTCGTCCTGATAGTGGTCGAACTCCAGATCGCGCTGGAACAGTCCGAATCCCTTGGGGTTGTTGTCCATGTAGGCGTTGAAGCGCAACATGCGGGGATTCGCGAGCGGCCGCCAGATCCACTCGCCAGCTCCGGTGTGCATGGCCAGGCCGTCCGAGTCGTGGATTTCCGGCCGCCAGTCGTAGCCCAAGCGCCGGTCGTTTTCGCCCACCAGGTACATGCTCGTGAGCGGCGCGATGCCGAGGCGCTCGATGGCTTTCCGCGGGTAGATGGCGGCGTCTACCCGCATGGTCAGCGTTTCGCCGGGGGTAATGTGGAAGCGATACGCGCCCGTGGCGCTCGGTGAATCCAGCAGCGCGAAGACAGTGGCCGTGTCGCTGTCGGGAGCCGGCTTCCGCAGCCAAAAATGCGTGAACACCGGAAACTCCTCGGGTCGCGGCAGCGCCGTGTCGATGGCCAGACCGCGCGCCGACATGCCGTACTGCATGGCTCCGCCCACGGCGCGGAAATAGCTCGCCCCCAGGAACGCGACCACGTCCCGCGTCCAGTCCTCGTGGTACTGGAGGCGGAAGCCGGCGAACCCGAGGTCTTTCGGCAGATCGCCGCCGTTCACCCCGGACGAGCCATACTCGAACATCGCGGGGTCGTAGTCGAGCTCCACCACCGTGCCCTCT
>JBMCLC010000201.1:0-4455 GCA_048614715.1 Oceanidesulfovibrio sp. | reverse complement strand
TCGAAGAACTCGTTTTTGGCATGTATTGCGGAATGTATACATATCGTAATCATAAAACAGAAAAGGATTCATCGCCTCCCGATCCAGCCTCCATCCGCATCTTGTTACAGGATGATCCCACTCCCGAACTGGAGCAGGCCATCCTGCGGGCCGAGGCCACGGCCCTCGGCATAACCTACGCCCGCGACCTGGTGAACGGTCCGCCCAACCACCTTACCCCCAAGGCCATGGCTGAGTCCGCCCAGACTCTGGCTGAAGCCTACGGCTTCTCCTGCCGCGTATTCGATGCCCAGGAATGCATCGATATGGGCATGGGCGCCTTCGCCTCTGTCTTCAAGGGGAACCCCGAGGCGGCCCGGTTCATCGTGCTGGAGCATACGCCCGAGGGCCACTCCGAGGACGCCCCGCTGGTCTTCGTGGGCAAGGGCGTGACCTACGATTCCGGCGGTCTTTCCCTCAAGCCCTCCAACAGCATGGCCTGGATGAAATGCGACATGGCCGGCGGCGGCGCCGTGCTGGGCCTGTTCCGCGCCCTCGGCGAGCTCAAGCTTCCCCGGCGCATCGTGGGACTTGTGCCGTGCGCGGACAACATGCCGGACGGCCAGGCCACCCGACCTGGCGATGTGGTGACGAGCCTTTCCGGCCTCACCGTGGAGATACTCAACACCGACGCCGAGGGCCGTCTGCTGCTCTGCGACGCCCTTGCGTACGCCAAACGCTACGACCCGGCCGCGATCATCGACATCGCCACCCTGACCGGCGCCTGCGTGGTCGCCCTGGGCAACGCCACGGCTGCCGTGTTCACGGAAAACGAGGCTCTGGAGGAAACCATCCGTGAGCTCAGCCTGGCCATCGGCGAGCCATTCTGGCCCATGCCGCTGTGGGACGCCTATGCCGATGCGCTCAAAAGCGAGGTGGCCGACGTGAAGAACGTGGGTCCGCGCGAGGGCGGCGCCATCCACGCCGCCAAGTTCCTGGAAAGATTCGTGGACCCGGAAACCCCATGGGCGCACCTGGATATCGCCGGCCCGGCCTGGGCAGACAAGGGCACGACCCTGTGTCCGGAAGGCGGCACCGGATTCGGCGTGCGCACCCTCATCCAACTCGTGCTTCGCTGGCAGTCGTGACGTATCTCCCTGGGGGCAGCGCCCCCGGGCGCTCGGCAAAGACCAGGAGCCCCTTGTCCCGCCACGGGGCAGGGGGCTGCCTTTTCTATTTTATTCCGGGAAAATATCGGCCACTGGCTCCATGCCGCGCACCTCGCGCGCGCCGTTCAGAAAAGTGCGCACGCAGGACTCGCCTTCTGCGCCGAGTTCCATGCTGAAGTTGTTTACAAAAGTTTGAACATGCTGGCCGATGACGCGGGGATCCAGCTCCTGCGCATGGGAGGCGATGAACGAGGCACCGCGGTCCGGATGCGCCAGACCGGCGGCCAAGCTGCGGCGTATGGCCTGTTCCATGGCCACGTGCATTCTGCGGCCCAGGGAGCGCCGCATTACGATGACCCCGAGGGGGATGGGCAGAGCTTTGGCCCCCTCCCACCACGCGCCCAGATCCTGCACGAGCCGCAAGCCATGGTCCGGGTAAGTGAACCTGCCTTCGTGAATGATGACTCCGGCCGGAATGTCGCCACGTTCCAGGGCGGGCATGATTTCAGAATAGAGCATGGCCGGACGATGCTCTTTCGCTGACGGAGCCAAACCTTTGGCTTGGCCGCACAGTTCCAGAAGCAAAGCGGCTGTGGTCATCCGGCCGGGAATGGCGATGCGGCCATTCCAGAGGTCTTCGATCGCGTGCTCTTGCCCGGAGAGCAGCACCGGGCCGCAGCCGTAGCCGAGTGCCCCGCCGCTCCGCAGGACGACATAGCCATCGAGCATGAAGGCGGCGGCGTGGGCCGAAACCTTGCACACATCGGGAGCCCCGGCGAGGGCCGGACGGTTCAGCTCCTCCACGTCGGCGAACGTGGTCTCGAACGCATAGGGAGGCGGCGACATCTCCGGCTGCTCGCCCGGGTGGAGCAATGCGTGGAAGATGAAGGTGTCATTGGGACACGGAGAGATGCCGAGGCGTAGTTTCATGGCGTTGTCCAAGGCTCGGTAGGTGGATTGACAGCACTGCGGATGGGTCCTACAAGGGCAAGTGACCACCTGGTCATTTACCCGGAACCGCATACGGAATGCAAGTCCAACCCTGCCTCTGGAAGATCGTCGCGTAAAGCCCATGCCGCAAACCGACCAGAGCGACGCCCCGGCGTCCACCACATTCCTGAACCTGCCCACGGAGAAGCAGCAGCGTGTCTACCAAGCCGCCCTCAGCGAATTCGCGGCCCACGGATTCGGCAGCGCCAGCTCCAACCGGATAGCCCGCGCCCTGGGCATCGCCAAGGGTTCGCTCTTCCAGTACTTCGGCAGCAAGGAGCGGCTCTTCCGCTATGTGTTCAACCGTGTGGCTGGGCAGTTTGCCGAACCGTTGCGCACGGCGCGTGACGCCACACGCGATCAACCGCTCGGCAGCCGTATCCGCGCAGCCCTCCTGGCCGTGTCCTCGTTCCTCGACGCCCACCCCGAGGTCTACCGCCTGTACACGCGCATGCTGTTCCAGGAGTCATTTCCCCTGCGGGAGGCGCTGCTGTCGCAAATCCGCAGCCTGTCCACCAGGTATTGGCGCTCACTCGTGGAGGACGCGAGATCCCACGGCGAACTGCGGCCTGACGTGGACACGGAAACCGCCGTGTTCTTCATCGACGCGCTCATGGACCGTTTCTTCCAGGCGCGCACCCTTCCCTACATGGATACGGGACTCGGACTGCACGACAACGCAAAGCTGGAGTCGCGCATCGAAGCTCTCGTGTCCTGCATCGAGCGAGGATTGACCGACCCATGCTGACACCCCGATATTACGAGGCCCTTGGATTGGCCGACATCCAGGAAAAAGTTCTGGCCGGCGAACGGCTGAGCCTGGACGACGGCCTCCGGCTTTTCGAATGCTCGGACCTTTCTTCCGTCGCCGCCCTGGCGCACTACGACCGCATTCGCCGCCACGGCATGCAGGTCACCTGGGTCCGCAACCGCCATGTGAACTACACGAATGTCTGCGCCAACAATTGCCGGTTCTGCGCCTTCCACCGCAAAAAAGGCGAGGATGGCGGATTCACCCTGAGTCTGGATGACATTGTGGACAAGGCCACCTCGGCCGGAGAAATCACCGAACTGCACATTGTGGGCGGCTGCCATCCCGACCTTGGTCTGAGCTTTTTCGAGGAGGTCCTCCGCACCCTGCAGCAACGTCTGCCGGACGCAAGCCTGAAGGCCTTCACGCCGGTGGAGATCGAGCACTTCGCCAAGCTCGAATCCATCTCCAGCCGGGAGGTGCTGGAACGGCTCAGCGCGGCCGGCCTCAGAATGATGCCCGGCGGCGGCGCCGAAATTTTCCACCCCGAGGTGCGCAACCGCATATGCCCGGACAAGGTGAGCGGCGACGAATGGTTGCGCATATCCAGGGAAGCGCACGCCATGGGCATGCGCACCAACTGCACCATGCTGTTTGGCCACGTGGAGGATTTCAGCCACCGGCTGGACCACCTGGACAAGCTGCGCCGTCTGCAGGACGAAACCGGCGGGTTCCTCTGCTTCATCCCACTGCCGTTCCTCACAAAGAACAGCGCCCTGGAACTGCCGGAAGGATTCGCCGGAGTGTCCGGACTGGACATTCTGCGGACCATCGCTGTCTCGCGGCTGATGCTCGACAACATTCCCCATATCAAGGCGTACTGGGTCATGCTCGGGGTCAAGCTCGCGCTTTCGGCACTGCACTATGGAGCCGATGACTTTGACGGCACGGTTGTGGAAGAAAAGATCGGCCACATGGCCGGAGCCACAAGCGAGCAGGCCCTGACCGTTGAGGACATCGAGGCCATGGCCCGGGACTGCGGCTTCGCCCCCATGGAGCGCGACGCCCTCTTCCTGCCCAAAAAGGCAACCACTCCGCAAGGAGAATCGCAGCGATGATCGCAGCACTTCCCGAAGCCGTCCGCGCCGTGGCCGAGGCTGTCCTGGATGGTCGGCGCATCGACTCGGAACAAGCTCTGCTCCTGTCGTACGAGGCTGATCTGCACACTCTCATGCGGCTTGCCCACGCGGTCCGCATGGTCAAGGCGGCCGAGCGCGGCGAGGTTGAGAATGGCGTGGCCCGGGTTACGTATGTTGTGGACCGCAACATCAATTACTCGAACATATGCAGCTGCGGGTGCATGTTCTGCGCATTCTTCGCAGCGCCCGGCAATGCCCGCGGATATGTGCTTTCCCACCAGGAGCTCGAACGCAAGGTGGAGGAAACAGTGACCCTTGGCGGGTCGCAGATCCTCATGCAGGGCGGCCACCATCCGGACCTGCCCTTCTCATTCTATGAGGAAATGCTCGGACTCATCAGCTCGCGCTTCCCATCCATCCACATACA
>JBMCLC010000200.1:0-4456 GCA_048614715.1 Oceanidesulfovibrio sp. | reverse complement strand
CGCGCACAGAGCCACGGACAACACGAATCCCTCCCATGGGATGAGCAGCAGTCCCGCGACAGCAGCCTGGAGCGCGCAGCTTATGGCCACAAGAGGCGTGGCGCCGGCCAGAAAGATCTGCCCCAGGCCAGTCCGGCTCAGGGAGCGCCCCGCCCAGGCCAGGCAGACCAGGGTTGCCCGGCCGGCGATGGGCGCGAGGATGAGCGAGCCCCAGAGCCCGAGCCGCAAGGCTTCCCGCGCGAGGAGCAGCTGACCGCCGGCAAAGAACACCAGTCCGAGCACGCCGAAAGCGCCGCACCGGCTGTCCTTCATTATTTCCCAGAATGATTCGCCGCGCGCGCCGCTGCCCCAGGCGTCGGCCACGTCGGACAAGCCGTCCCAGTGCAGCCCGCGGGTGAGCCAGGCCAAAAAGCCAACGTAGAGCAGGGCCCCGGTGGTGGCGCGGGAGGAATCTACCGCGCCGGCGCCAAAGCCGCTCAACGCAAAGACAGGGATTGTCGCGAGCAGGCCGAGCGCCAGACCCACGAACGGGAACCATGCGAGACAGCGGGCGAAGGTTTCCGGCGGCACGATGCGCGCAGGACCCAGCCGCGTCATGAAGCCGAAGGCCGCGGAAATCCCCGCGGCAAGCCGGCTCCAAATCCGTTCGCTGTCTGCTTTGGCGGCGTGTTCGTCCCGCGGGCTCATGAGGCGGCGCAACCGCTTTTGGGCGAAAGGCGCACCGTGCTGCCGGCATGGAGGGCCAACGTTCTGGCGGCATGCATACCGTTCAGGGCGATTTCCATGTACCCCTGGCTGCCGGCCAGGATGCCGGCCTCGCCGCCGGCCAGTTCGGCATAGGTGGAGACCAGAGACAGTATCTGCTCATTGAGTTCCGCGTAGGTGGACGCGCGCATCGTGGCGCCAGGCTCGGGTCCGTGCAGCCGTATGGATTCCCAGCCGCGCAGGGTTTCGGCCCATGGGTCCGCAGGCAATGAAAGCACCGCGTTGCCGAACCGGTCCACATGGAGCACGTGGCAGCTCACAGTGTCGCCGGTTTCATCCACGTGCGCCGGCTCCAGCAGGACCAGTTCATCCCGTTCGATGCGCTCGCCCAGCGACTCCGGCGACGATCCCCTGGCCAGCCGCGCCGCCAATGGCGCGAAGATGTCCCGGCCGTGGAACGTGGCGCTGGTGTCCGACCGCCGTTTGGCAAAGTTCGTAAGGTCATAGGTCCGGGCCTTGGCGTCCCGCTCCAGAACGAGCGAAAGCAGCCCGTTGTCCGGCGCCAGGCAGATGCGTCCCTCGCTGGCTGCGCAGACCAGCCGCCTGTCCGTGCCCACCCCAGGGTCCACGACGCAGCAGAAAACCGTTGCTACCGGGAAGTGCGGCAGCGTGGACGCCAGCAGAAACCCGGCCTGGGCCGCGTTGCGCGGATCCACGTTGTGCGACAAGTCCACCACGGGGTTGTCCGCCGCCTCGGTGAGCAGCACGCCCTTCATCTGGGCCACATAGGCGTCCGATGATCCGAAATCCGTCAGAAGCACTATCGCGTTCATACTACAATATAGCCGAGCAACATGGCATGAGCAAGCATTGCGGGACACAATGCACAGCCGCCCCGGGCTGGACAGGGAGCCCATCCCCTGGCGGGGTTCTCCGAATGGCGCCTCCTCCTGGCATTTACAGTCTGTCCCAGAGCGAAGTGTAGCCCTGGGCCAGGTTCTCGAAGGTTTGGCGTGTCCTGGCCAGAGCGGGGTCGAGGAGTTCGGCGGCGATGAAGGCCATGGCGGTGGCCACGCCCACGACCGTTCGCTGGCGGATGGCCAGCCGACGGGCGGGTGCGCCTTCGCGGGTGAGAAGCCGGCCCCATTCCAGGAGCATGGCGGCGCGCGAGCGGGAGGTATGTTCGGCGCGCACGAGGTTGCGGCCGGCGCGGGCTATTGCGGCCAGTTCCTCGGGCCGGGAGAGGATATCCCGAGCGGTGGACGCGGCGGCGTCCACGTTGCCTTTGGGATAGGGCGGCACGATGGTCTCACCCACTCTGAAGAGTTCGGCGAGTCCGTTGTCTGTTTCCTCGGTCAGGCAGGCGGCGCCGCAGCCCATGGCCTCGAACACGCGGAAGTTGAGCTCGCCGATGGCGGACTGGTTGAGCACCAGCCTGCTGCGTTTGAACACGGGACGGTAGTCGCCCTGCATAGCGTACAGAGGATGGCGTTTCTTGAATGCTTCGAGGAAGGGTTGGCGGTCCGGGATGTTCCGGGGATTGAGCGTGCCGACGAAGGAGACGGGGATGTCGCGTTCTGCGCCGGGGTCCACGTCCTGTTCGTGGTCGCAGAACAGGGGTGTCCATCGCGCAGGGCGGGGCAGGTTCTCGGCCTCGAACAAACCCACGTAGTCGCGTTGGGCCACGAACACGGCGTCGAAGCACGCGCTGAACGGCACATGCCACGGGTTGCAGTAGTCATCTATGGTGTAGCCCAGGACCACGCAACCCAGCGCTTCCAGGCCGAAGACCATGGGGAGGTTGCCCTGGTCCATCCAGATGACCGCGTCCGGCCGGAACCCGCGCGATTTCAGCAAGGCGGTGAGACCTTTGTGGAACAGGGGGCGTTCCAAATATATCTCGGCCCCCCTGGTGGTGCCGCTGATGTTGATCACCGTGCAGCCCAGGGCGCGCAGATCGCGGACGAATCGTTGCCCTTCGATGGTCAGGACGTTCATGGCGGCACCGTAATCCTTCTCGCCTGCCAACTCAACGCGCGGCAGCGGAATCCGCGAGCAGCGACAGCACGAACCGCCCCGCGTCCCAGGGGGACGAATGCGGTCGGGCATGGTCGCGGGAGAGCCCCAGAGCGGCGTAGGCCGGTGCGAGTTCGTTGCGATGGCCCCAGAGCTCCCCCTGATAACGGCGGGGGTAATCGAGATGCACCGGACCGTCGAAAGCGGCGAGCGCAGGTTCGAGGAGCCGGAATAGGGCGAGGCTTCTGGCGCGTTGGCCCATGGCCGGGTGGCGGGGTCCGGCCAGGAAGGCGGCGTCGAGACCTGCTTCCGGGGCGAGCCCGGCGCGTATCACGCGGACGCCGTGCTTCCAGAATGTAAGGTATGAGTCGGCGAGAGCGTCCACGGCGAGGTCCTCGCTCCAGGGCTCGTAGTCGCCGGCGCGCCAGCGTGCGGCGAGGGGGGTGCCCTCCAGCACGAGCAGCGGATAGAGCCGCACCGCGGCAGGCTCCAGGGCGGCGGCCGCCGCGGTGTCGTCGGCGAAGATGTCCTGTGTCATCCTCGGAAGGCCGGGCAGGAGCTGAACCCCGAGCTCCATGCCCGCTCCGCGCACGGCCTGGCAGCCGCGGCGGGCGGTCGCGCCGTCGTACCCCCGGCCGGAAGCGGCGAGCACGGCGTTGTCAAAGGATTGTACGCCCACCTCCACCATATCCACACCGGAGCGGGCGAGCCGGTCCAGGTCCGCCGGGTTCAGGCAATCCGGCCGGGTGGAGCAGCGAATCCGCGTCACCAAGCCCGAGCGCCGCAGTTCGGAGGCAATCTCCAGGTACCCGCGCAGAAGAGGCTCGGGAAGGGCGGTGAAGGTGCCGCCGTAGAAGGCGAGTTCGACAGGTTCCTGCCTCGCGTTGAGTTCGTCGGCGAGTTCGCGGCGCAAGGCTTCGGGCGCTGCCGCACTGTTCAGAACACCGGTCTGGATGTCCTGCGCGCAGTAGATGCAGCGGTAGGGGCATCCTGCGAAGGGCAGAAAGACCGGCCGCACCGGCACGGGGCTTTTTGGGGGCGGCTCGGGATGCTGGATGACCATGGTATGAGATCGTACAGGTGACATGGCGGGTATGTTTCCTGCTAAAATGACTCAAGGACGGCAAAAAAGGCAAGAGGTACATGGGCTTGCGTCATCCAAAACATACATGGTCCTGAAAATTTTCACAGAAAAGCTTGATCTTGTTAAAAGGTTCAGTTATGTCAACGGGTAACATTGGAAGCGCGACCCATGATCCATGCGCCTTCTTGGGCGCCTGGCAACTGGTCGAAAACGAGCACAATCCGTTTCGCACCTTGGAGTGTCGAAAGGGCGAGTTGCCCTGGTGCTCTTGTTTTTTCGAGTTCATCCGTTGTCCGTACAATTGTCTGAACCAGGGTAGGCAGCATGAAACGCGATCCCGAGTGCATTTTCTGCAAGATCGTGGCGGGCGAGATACCGAGCCAGAAGGTGCTGGAGACCGACCAGATCTTCGCCTTTCTGGATATCGCGCCGGTCAACCCGGGTCACGTGCTGGTGATCCCCAAGGCGCATTACGCCACTCTGCTCGATATGGACTCCGCTCTGGCCGAGCCCATCCACGAGGCGGTGCAAAGGCTCGCCGCGGCGGCCATGCAGGCGACCGGAGCGCAGGGGTTCAATCTGCAGGTCAACACGCACCATGCGGCCGGACAGCTCGTGCCCCATGTCCATTACCATATCATTCCCCGGCAC